>NZ_QGSY01000002.1 GCF_003857035.1 Micromonospora arida | reverse complement strand
CCGTCGGCAGCGTCAGATGGGTATAAGAGACAGGGTGAGGGCTGGGGCTGGTAGGGGGAGGGCTGAGGGCCGGAGGCAGAAGCGGCAGGCGATCGGTCTGATTCGTTTGCGGCATCAGCTCCAAAGGCAACCCGTCAACCCCGTAGCCCGGGCCCGGTAGCCCGCCCGTCCCTGTCCCGAAGCCCTGCACCTTCGCAGCTCCGCACATGCGTAAACCTTGCGACTCCGCCCGCGCATAACCCTCGCGCACCGCGCGCGCCAAACCTAAGCGGCACCGCACGCGCGTAACCCTCGCGAACGCCGGCTGCGCCGAGCGACGGTCAAGGGGGTGGGGAGAGAGCGACGAGCCGGGCGGCGCGGCGACCCGCGACGGCCACGACGACCGCGACGACCAGGGGTGATCAGGAGTACGTCCGCGCCGGTGAAGGCCGCGTGGAAGCCCGCCCTCCGAGTGACAGCGGCTGACCGCCGGGCGTCGATGTCCGAAGTGGAACAGCTGCGGAGCGTGTTCGGGGAATCACGATCGAGTCGGACCCTTGACTCTCGGGAAACATCGGGCCACCATCTGACAACGTTGTCACAGACCCCCGCCACCTGACAACGTTGTCATTTCTGGAGGCAAGATGTCCGAGCCATCGCCGGTCTCACGGCGTACCTTCCTCTCCGCCGGCGCGACGCTGCTGGCGTCGGTCGGGGTGACCGCGGCCCTCCCGGACGCCCTCGCGTCCGGGA
>NZ_QGSY01000003.1 GCF_003857035.1 Micromonospora arida | reverse complement strand
GCGCGACGGTGGTGCCCACGCCGCCGCTGGACGCACCCCCCGCCGACCTCATCCTCGACAACGCCCCGTGCGCCTACAAACTCACCGACGAGCAGTACAACGGCGCCCGCACCGACGGACCCGGCGGCGTGGGCACCACCGTCGCGCAACGCATCGCCGCACACGGCTGGAAGGTCATCAAGACCGAGGACGGCTACTACGTCCCCCTCAACCAGCCCGAACGCGGCCTCATCCCGCTGCTGCTCGACACCAAGGGCGTCGAGCAGCTGACCGACGGCGAACGCGTCTACCCGACCCTCACCGGCCGACGCAACGGACCACTGACCGTCTCCGGCTTCACCTGCGCCGACGACGCCACCATCAACGGCCCCGTCACCGTCCGGGCCGGCGCGGCACTCGTCGCGACCGGAACGACCATCAGCGGCCCAGTCAGCGCCACCGGCGCCGCCGGCATCCTCCTCGCCGACAGCACCATCAACGGCCCCGTCCAGATCGCGAAGACCACCAACGCGGTCTCCGTCATCGACGTCACCATCGCCGGCCCGGTCAGCCTGACCGGCAACACCACCGGCACCGACGCACCCCTGCTGGCCGGCAACACCATCCGCGGCCCGCTCAACTGCACGGCAAACAACCCCGCCCCGACCAACCTGGGCGTCGCCAACACCGTGCACGGCCCACGCACCACCCAGTGCGCGGCACTGTGACCGACAACTAGCGAGCCATCACGCCGGCGGCGCGGGCCCGACACCCGCGCCGCCGGCACCTCACCACCTACCCCCGCACCCCGTGGAGGCC
>NZ_QGSY01000206.1 GCF_003857035.1 Micromonospora arida | reverse complement strand
GACCCCGCCAGTGACCGTGACCCCCGCACCGCCCGGCGTCGTCCGGGCCCCGCCGACCCCGGTGCGCCCGAGCCCGCCGGGCGCGCTTCCGAAGGTCCCCGTCCGACAGCCGGCGGGCGTCGCCGCGCCGCGGAACCCGACGAGCCGGTGGTGCCCCGCTCGGGGAACGCGCCACCCGTGCCCCGCTCGGGGAACGCGTCATCGGTGCCCGAGGCGACCGGCGCGCACAGCGGCGCCCTGCCCACCACCGGCCCCGCCGACGGCACCGGTCGCCGCCGGGTCGTCTCCGGTGAACCGGAACGCCGAACGCCGCCCGGCGGCGAACCCCGCCTGGACCGCCCGGAGCGGCCCGCGGACTGGCTCCGCCAGGCCGGCCGCCTGCCACACACCGACCCCGGCCTGCCGGTGGTCAACCGCCGAGACGGCAGTCCACCGGCCGGGGGTCGCCGTCCGGCGCCGCCCACCGGGCCGGGAGACCTCACCGAGCAGGCGTCCGGTCGGCTCGCCGTGCCAGACCCGGCCGCGGAACGCACCGCCGCCCGCCGGCCCGTCGGCCCGCCGGTCGACCCCGGCGCGGACGCACCGACCGGTCGTCGCGCCGTCCGGCCCGACGCGTCGGGCTCCACCGGAGAGCAGGCCCTGACCTACCCCTCGCCGCCCGGCGACCGGCCCGCGCGTGGGCGGGGCGCTGCGGCGGTGCCCGCTCCGGACGCCACCGGTCAGCGCGGCCGTGCCGTGGCGGGGCCCGGCCCGGACGCACCGCCCGCCTCGGACCCGACCGGCCGGCGACGTCGTCCACCGGCCGCGCCCGGCCCCGACGGTACGGCTGTCCCCGGTCG
>NZ_QGSY01000077.1 GCF_003857035.1 Micromonospora arida | reverse complement strand
GTGGTGGGCGGCGGGGTCGTCGGTGGCGGCGTGGTGGGCGGCGGCGTGGTTCCCGAGCACGCGCCGAGGTCACGCCAGAGCGACGGGGTCGAGGCAGGGTTCCAGCCGGCGCCGGGGTGCGCGGTGTGGGTGACGAGTGCCTGGTAGAGCCGGCCGCTGTAGGTGACCTGGGCGCCCGCCTGGTAGGTGGGGCCCTCGGTCCAGGTGGGGGCGGCGCAGACGACCAACGGGACGGCGTTGGCCGAGGGCCCGGCCGCCATGCTGCTCGGGACGAAGGCGACGGCGGCCGTGACGGTCATCGCCGCCCCGGCCACCACTGCGAAAATCCGACGGCTTCTCATGGCCCACTCCCCAGGTTTCGGCGACCCGCGACCTCCACATATTGACGTTCGTGACGTTTAATATCAAGGGTTGTTTACAGATAGCGGGGCGTCGGGGAGCCTGGAGGATGTTGGCCGTAGACGTCGGGCACGGATCAGACGCCCTCTCAAGCACTACTGATCGGGACAGGGCGGTTCGTAGGGCGGCCCTGGGACGTAGGTCGCCCATTCGGCCGGGGTGATGTCGTCGCCGACCGCGGCACAGAGCTGTTCGGGGATCAGGTCCGGGTCGGTGTTCCAGAGCCAGACGGTATTGCCGGTGCCCCCGGCGCCGAGTGTGTGGCCGTTGCGGTGGAAAGCGACGGCGTAGGTGCCGCCGCCCGGGGCGGGCAGCACCGCGAACACCGAGGGCCGACTGCGGTCCCTGAGATCCCACAGCCAGGTTCCGGCACTGGTGCCAGCGGCTGCCAGCGCGGTCCCTTCGGGGTTGAACGCCAGCGCGTACACGTAGTTGGTAGGGCCGGTCAGTGGTGCCCCGACCGGAACGGGCCGATGGGGGCGGCTGACGTCGTAGAGGCTGATGGAGCTGTCGGCGCTGCCGATCGCAAGGATCCTGCGGTCGGGGCTGAAGGCGACGGCGTAGACGTAATGGCCGGCGGTCAGCGGCTCACCGAGTGGCACTGGCGCGTCCGGGCGGCTGGTGTCCCACAGGCGCACGGACCGATCGATGCTCCCGGCGGCGAGCAGGCTGGCATCGTGGTTGAAGGCGACGCTCGATACGTAGTTGCCGAAGCCGCGCAGCGTGGCCAAGGGTGTCGGCGCCGCCCGGCGGGTGATGTTCCAGAGGCGGACGGTGTGGTCCCGGCTGCCGGTCGCGAGGATCCGCCCGTCCGGGCTGATGGCGACGGTTTCCACGAGTTGGTCATGCGCTTGGAGGGTAGGGCCGTGAGGCACCGGACGGGTCGGTTCGGAGACGTCCCACAGCTGCACCCTGCCGGAGCGGGCAGAGACGGCCAGGGTGCGGTTGTCGGGAGTGAAGGCGAGCGCTCCAGAGAAACCGTCGGGGTTGGACAGGGCTGGGCCGATCGGTGTGGGCCGGTCGGGATACTCGACGTTCCACAGCTGAGTCGAGGTGCTGCCGACGGCCAGAGTCCGGCCGTCGGGGCTGAACAGAGTCGCGCTCACCACGCCGGGGGTGGCGAGCACCGGGCCGGGTAACGGCCAGAGTCGGGCCGTACCGTCGTTGGAGCTGGTGACCACCGCCCGGCCGTCCGGACTGAAGTCGACGGCGGTTACCGGAGCCGGATGAGGCAGTGTGGCGGTGATCCGACGGCTGGCCAGATCATAGATCTGGACACCGATGGCCGGATCCGAGCTGCCGACGCCGAGCAGGCTGCTGTCCGGGCTGAACGCGACGGCGTTGACGAAACTCTTCGGCCCGGTCAATGCCGGTCCGAGGCGAACCGGCCGAGCGGGGTGGCTGACGTCCCAGATGTGGGTTGAGAAGTCGGTGCTACCGGCGGCGAGGGTTCGCCCGTCCGGACTGAAGGCGACCTGGCCAACCTCCTTGGACGGCCCGGCCGGTTGGCTGAGCCGACCAGGCAGGTGTGGGCGGGCGACATCCCAGAGGCGGATGGTCCCGTCGACCCCGCCGACGGCGAGGATACGGCCGCCGGGGTGGAAGGTCAGCGACTTCGCACCAGATGGGGAGGCCAGACCGGCACCGATCAGGGTGGGACGGGCGCGGTTGGTGGTGTCGTACAGGCGGGCTGTTCCGTCGGCGCTGGCGGCGGCGAGCACACGTCCGTCCGGACGGTAGGCGACGGAGTACACGGTGTTTCCGGCATCGACCAGGGGCGGTAGCTGGACCGGGTTGGTCAAGTCGCTCAGATCCCACCGGTGCACCCGGTGATCGCCGCTGCCAACGGCAAGGGTGTGGCCGTCCGGACTGAAGGTGATGGAGTAGCCCGGCCCGGTCGGGCCGGTCAGTGGATCGCCCAGCGGCACGGGTCGTGGGCCGCTCACCACGTCCCAGAGCCGAATGGTGGTGTCGACGGCCGCGGCGAGCAGTCGCCCGTCCGGGCTGAGCGCGACGGTGTACATGGTCTGGTTCTTGCCCGTGAGCATTCTGATCGCGGGCAGGGTCGCCGACGAGCTGATCAGGCTCGACCGGGCCTCGGTGGTCGGGGCGATCCGGTGGGCGACCACCGCCAGTTGCCGGGAGAGCGAGACGTCCTTGTCGCGGAGTTGCTCGGCACGGCCTGCGATCAGCCGGGAGCGGGCCTCGTCACGCTGGTGGGCGACTTCGTGCTGCAGGGACACCGCCTCGCTGGTACGACGCACCGCGATCACCCCGGCGACCGTGCTGAGAAGGGTGAGGACCGTCAGGGCCGCGACGGTCTGGTAGAGCCGGCGGAGCCGACGGCGGGCATGCCGGGTGCTCGCCCGCAGGAATCGCGAGGGCAGAGCCGGTGGTGCCGGATGCCCGGCCAGCCACTGTTGGCCCGCGACCAGTCGACTGCCGCGCAGCAGCAGGGCCGGGTCTCGGCGCTCGGTGATCCAGACCTCGGCGGCGTCGGTGACCTGCTGCCCGATCAGCAGGCCGGCCCGGTCGGTGGTGAGCCAACCGCGCAGGTGTGGCCAGGCGATGAGCAACGCCTCGTGGCTGATCTCGACGGTGTCGTCGTCGACGGTGAGCAGCCGCCGGTCGACGAAGCGGTCGATCACCTCGTCGATGTCCTCGCTCGTGGTGCCGCTCGGGGTGCCCTGCAGGAGGTGGGCGCGGCGCACCCGCCGCCGGGTGTTGGCGGTGCCTTGACCGAGGTGCACGAGGCGAAGGAACAGACTCCGGATGAGCGCCTGGTGACGCGGGGAGAGACCGCTGTAGACGGTGTCGGCGGTCGCGGCGACCGCGCCGTCGATGCCGCCCGTGGCTCGGTACCGTTCGGCGGTAAGCCGGCCCCCGCCGGATTCCCAGGTGGCCAGCAGGGCGTGCGACAGCAGCGGCAGGGCGCCGGGATCGTGGGCCGCCGACTGGTCCCCAGAGCGGGGCGCGAGTTCCCTCAGCAGCAGGTCGACGAGGCCGTCCTCAATGTCGACACCGGCTCTGCGGGCCGGCTCGGTGATCGCCCGGCGCAGTTCGGCGGCGGTCATCGGTCCCACCGTGAGCTGGTGTTCCTGGGCGACCACTGCCAGGTTCGAAATGCGGAGCAGGTCGGCATAGAAGTCGGCTCGCAGCCCCAGGACGACGACGGCACCCAGCCGCTCGGCCCCGGTGGCCCGTGCCGTCGCGGCGGGCTCGCCCCGTTTCTCCGTCGCGGTGACCAGGGCTGCGACGAAGGCGTCCGACTCCGTGGCGTCGACTCCCGGTGCGAACACTTCCTCGAACTGGTCCACCACGATCACGGGCGCCCCCGCGAAGTCCAGGCCGGTGGCTCGTTCCTGCCACGCCCGCAGGGGCCGGGTCCCGGGAGTCAGGACGACGGTCTCGGGCGGTGCCGCGTCGCCGTCGGTGGTCGCCCTGATCGTGGAGATCAATCCGGCTCGGAGCAGGGACGACTTCCCGATCCCGGACGCTCCGGTAACCAGCAGGATGCCACCGCCGGCCTGTCGCAGGGAGTGAACCCGTTCGACGAGCTGGTCGGTCAGCCTCTCTCGGCCGAAGAACCAGCCGGCGTGGTCGGTGTCGAACCGGTTCAACCCGCGATACGGCTCCTCGCCGAGCCGGGATGTCCGGGTCCGGCGTACCCGGCGCAGTGCGGCCAGCCACCGCGAGACGTCGTCGTCGGTCACTCCGCACGCGCGGAGCACCTGTTCGAAGAGGGTGTGGGAGGACGGCTGGGGCAGGCCGCGTCCGGCGAACCAGTCGCCGATCGTCCCGTGCCGTCGCCCCTGGCGAGGAAGGGCGGCCACGACATCGCGGACCGACAGGCCCGCCCGTTGCCGGAGGTGCGTCAGCTCCCGGGCGAAGTCCTGCCGGGTACGGATCGAGTCGGGACCGGGCGGGGATTGTTCAGACACCGACGCCTCCCTGCTCAAGCACGGAATCGGCACGCCACGGATTCGGTGCGCCACCAATCGCGCACGGGACCAGGGCGTACGGCCTCGTACGGAGTCGCGCCCGAGGCTTCCCCGCCCTGGGGCGGCGGGCCAATTCTGGTGTCCGACCACCGGTTGTCCCAGGAATCAGACGGGAACCGGACACGCGATCTCCCGATCTGGAAGGAAGCCCGGTGATGAGAACCCGCACACTCCGAGGCGCCGTGGTGGCGGCCTTGAACACCGGCGCGGTGGCGAGCGCCCTCGTCCTGTCCGCCGCTCCCGCAGCCGCCTACCTGAGCAACTGCGGTGCCGTGCTCACCGACGGCGCCGCCGTGATCGGCTCCAACGGACAGGCGCTCGATCGGGTCTGCTGAGCGGCTTCCCCCGAAGACGGGACGTGGGGGCGGGACGGCAGCCGTCCCCACGTCCTCCCGGCCGTGTCGTCATCCTGACTATTTATGGCCCCGACGAACGCGCGTCTCCACCTGGTGCCGAGACCGGGTCTGCACGCAGTGAACGACCGCATGGCTGTCCCTCCACTGATCGCGAAAACCCACGTCATCCGGCATGTGGCCAAGGCCCAAATCCGTTTCCCACACTCCATTCGTGGTCCTCACCGACGAACCTGCCCTACACACGTCCGCCGCCGCTGGCGTCGCAGACCCATGGGTACGACGCTTGGTCAGTCGCCTCGACCGATCGGCGGTGGTCGAACCCGGGCGCGTCTGTCTTAAGGTGACAGTCCCGACGCGCTACGTAGACCCGACACGAATGCTCATCTTCTCCACCGTGCCCCCGACGATCGGAAGAGCGATGACCGGCCTCGCCGTCCTGTCCGACGCGCCCGTCCGCTGCGACGAGGACCAGCTGCGGTTCGACCGATACGTCGAGCCGATCCTCTCGTTGTTGACCAGCCCCACGAGCACGACACCCTTCACCGTTGGTGTGCTCGGCGAGTGGGGCAGCGGAAAGTCGAGTGTCCTCACGATGGTGGATCAGCGGCTGGGGGAGGAAAGCCCGGATGCCTTCGTCCGGGTGCATTTCAATCCCTGGGTGTACCGCAACGAGCCGAACCTGCTCGTGCCACTGTTGCACGCGTTTCAGGAGACACTGCTGGCGGATCGCAAGAAGCGATTCGCTCAGACCGTGACCCGGGTCGCCAGCGTCGCCGGAACCCTCACTGCGGATGCACTCCTGACCACCCTCACCGCCGGCTTTCTCACCATGGACAAGTACGACCAGGCTGTCGAACGTTATGTGGCGCAGCGGAGCCAGGTCGAGAGCCAGCTGCGGAACCTGCGAAACCTGCTCCGCGACGAGGTCGCGGGCATCCGCCGTCAGGGCGCGCAGGTCGTGTTCTTCATCGACGACATCGACCGCTGCGAACCGGATCAGATCGTGGATCTGCTCGAGTCGGTCAAGCTCTTCCTCGACGTGCCCGGGGTGTTTGTGTTGATGGCCATCTCGAAGGAACTGGTGGACCGCGGCGTGGCCATCAAGTATCAGGGCTTCGGCCTGGACCCTGACGGCATGATGGACATCGGAGACGAGTACCTCGAAAAGATGATCCAACTACCGCTGTACCTGCTGCCGCTGGACGCCCGCAGCGTCCGGCAACTGGTCGAGGCGCACGCTCACCCGGATCTGCTGGCTCGGCACGGCGACCTGTTGCAGGCGGTGCTGAGGCCGAATCCTCGCAAGATCAAGCGGGTGCTGAACTTCCTCACCGTCACGACCGCGATCGTCGCCGGGACTCCCGGCCTCGACGAGTTGCACGACGACCTGGTGGTTCGGTTGGCCGTACTGCGGGTGCAGGTGCCCAGGCTGTTCTCCGCCGTACTGACCGACCCGCGGGTGCTGCTGGTTCTTGAGTGTCTGTACCGGGATCGCCTCGAGTTCACCGAGGACGGCTTCCGCAGCCGATACGGGGACGACTCAGGCGCCCTCCTGTACCGTGCCGTCGCACCGCACTACCGACGACATCCCGAGCTGAAGGAGATATTCGACGCGTCCACCTTTGCGGAGGAGCACGACCGCATCCATGACTACCTCACCCTTTTCGGCGGGCGGGCGGCATGAGCGGTGGCGTCGGCTCTCGGGCCCGCAAGTCGCAGGGACAGGTGGACTTCAAACGGTACGGCCTCACCCAGGGCGACCCGTACCGTCATCGTGATCTTGATCCCCGGAACGAGCGGGATCGTGCCCTGCTGCTGGACTTCGTCGCGGCGCCGTTCGACGAAATCGAGCAGCAGCTCGGGCAGGCTGCGGCAAACGGCAGGGCCGCCGCCTTCCTGCTGTCCGGCCGCGAGGCCACCGGCCGAACCTCCTTGGCCAAGCTCATCGCGCATCAGTACAGAGAGCTCCATCAACTGGACGACACGTTCAAGCTGGTGGTGTACGACGAGAAGAATCACGACAGCCTCCAGCGTGCGCAGGAAGTGCTGAAGGCGATCCGGAACGAGCTGATGGAGCTGGGGGGCTGGGGCGAGCACCGCGACCGTCTGCTCGAGGTGGTCCCCAACGGCCCGACCCAGCCGGAGATTCTCGATCTGCAAGCCCAGGCCGGCTTCCTGGCGAACTACATGCGGAAGCGGATGAAGCCGGCCCACACGCTCGGCCTGTTGATCGAGGGCATGCAGGAAGACGACTTCCTCGACACGCTGGCCGTCGTGTTCGCACGGGTCGACCTTCTCATCGTCGTCACCCGGGACGACTACCACACGGCCGACACCGCCGACCTGGATCGAATGAACGAGCGTGAACGCTGGCGGCGGTGGGCACTGCCGGTGCAGGTGCCGCTGCTGAGCGGAGAGGACGTCGACCTGCTGGCCCGCAATCGGTGGCAGCACGAGGCGGCCGACCTGGAGTGTCCCTTCGAGTTGAAGGGTATCCGGGACACCTTCGACGCGCGCCGCCCGCCTGTCGGGCGGGCGCTGCACTGGCTCAGTTGGTTGCTGCAGTGGAGGCTGCGCAAGTATGACGGGGACGAGTGCTGGCCCGCCGCGCGGAACCTGCGCATCCCGGCGCAGTGGATCGAAGAATCCGTGCAACAGGCCGAGAGTGCTCCGCCCCACGCAGGAGGCTTGCGTCGTGTCCGCTGAGCTGCCCCGGCTGAATCCGTTTCCCGCGCAGGCCACCACCGCCATCGAGGAGGGGCCCTTCGCGGAGTCGTACCAGAGGTGGGCCGGCACCACGCCCACGCTGGACCTGCAACAGGTCCGCCGGCTGAGCCTGCTGGCGAGCAGGTTCCGCCGGTCCCACGAGCTGGGCGGCGTCTCCAGCGGCCAGGTCGCCTACGTCTACGGTGCCCACGGTGCCGGCAAGACCCACGCCATCCGGGTGGCCGTCGGCCAGATCGCCACCCACCCCGGCGACGCGAAGGTGCTGCCGCTGTACGTCAAGCTCGACGGCCCGAACTTCGTGCAGGCGTACCGACGGCTGATGGCGCAGCTCTCCCTCTCCGACCTCACGCAGCTGGCACTGCGGTTCCTCGGGTCCCTGTCGGCCGTGGCCGACCCGTCGCCGGGGACCTCCGACATCCAGGACGACCTCCGCGGGGATCCCGCCGTTTTGCTGCAGATGTTCGACAACCACCTGTTGGAGCGCGGTCTGCTGCTGGAGGCGCAAGCAGAGCGGATGCGGGACGCCGTACGCGACGAGAAGAACTTTCAGCGTGCCCTGACCTACCTGCTCGAACCGGACCTGAAGGATGCTGCGTACGACTGGTTGCTCGGGCGGCAGGTCAGTGAACCCGAGCTGCGGCGCGTTGGCATCTCGCGGCAGCTCGACACGCCGGACCAGTGCCGCTACGGCCTTCAGTTGCTGACGCTGGTCTGCGAGCAGGCGGGTCGGCCGCTCGTGCTCATCCTCGACCAGGCCGAGAAGCTGCTCCTGGATGCCCAGGAGCATGTGGTACCGGAGGGGGCTGGGCTGCTGCACTCCCTGGTCGAGGCGATTCCCGACCTCAGGGGCATGCTCATCGTCGCCAGCAACGACCGCGCGTGGGAGATGCTCCCGCAGGACCTGCGGCAACGCTTTGGCGCGAACGAGATCGCCTGCTCGACGTTGCAGCCCGACGAGGCGCGGGATCTGATCGGCCGGTACGTTGTCGCGTCCCTCGGCACGCAGATGTCGCCGAGCTACCGGGCCCCCTGGCCGTTCAGCGACGACGCCATGCGCAAGCTCCTCCGCAACAGCGGTGGCATTCCGCGGTCCCTTCTGCAGCTGGCATTTCAGTCCTTCGACGCGCTGGACGCGGACGCAAAGGAAATCGAAGCGGGCGACGTACCGGACGATCTCACGGTTCTCGACCGCGAAGGCGTCGACCGGGCCATCCGCCGCGTCCTGCGGCACATCGGGCCGGTCACCCGCGATCCGGAGTTGGGGTTCCACTACACGGTGGACACCCGGCACGGCGAACGCCTCCTGATCAGGCTCAGCGAGGCGATGTTCTACACCGACGAGACCGAGCGGGCCGAAGAGGACGTGGCGGTTCGGCTCACCATGCCCCCGATCAGGACTGACCGCACGGGCGGCCCCGCCGTGCCGGCCGGCATCCAGCCGAGACACGTCCTGATCGTGATCGGCTACGCAAGCACCGAGGTGCTGCGCCTGCTGCGGGATGTCTACGACGAGGTGCTCGTCTACCGTGATGGCGAATCCCTGGCAAGGGCCCTGGCGGCTCTGATCGGGGGAGTTCAGCAGCATGGCACGAGGCGAGACGAGCCGGTCGACTTCCCCAGGCTCTACGGCGAACTCGCCGACCTCGGGCTGGACCGGTCCCGTGACGCCGATGCGCTGCGGCGTTCGATCCACGGGGCGAACAGGCGACAGGTCGACAGCCAGATCGAACGGCGCTTCGATGAGTTGGCCCTCCGCTGGCCGGACGAGCGGCGGCGGTTGGTGGACAGGATCGAGGCGGTTCGGGCTCGGCGAGAGCGGGAGGAACTTGCCGAGATCCACGAGGTCTACCTGAGGCATCGGCGGCGCGACTGGTTCGTTGGTTCGCTGACGCTGCTGTCAACGACGGCTGCGGTGATCCTCTCGTTGGCGGTCGGTGAAGCCCTGCCGGACAACCTGCTGTATCTGGTGGCGGCATTCGCTTTCGCGTTCGCCTTCCTCGTGCTGGTCCAGGGCAACCGAAGCAGTACGGCTCGGGCCAGTGCCCCAGCGTCGAGGGCGGAACTCGACCGCATCGGTGCGGACCGGGTCCGAAATCGAGGACCTGCCCTGATACGGGCTCCACTGCAACTGCTCCGGTGGCTGCTGCAAGACCCGTTCTGGTCCGATCTCGAATCCGCTGATCCCTACCGCCGCTACGGCTTCGTGCTGACGAGTGCCCACCGCCGGTACGGCTTCGTGCTGACGAGGCCCCGTAAGGTCAATCGGAGGATGCTCAGGTCCGCGTTGGCCGTCGAGCGAGTGGCGGTGGTCCGCCGTGCCGTCATGAACGTCCTCGGTGAGTTGACCGAACAGGGTCAGCCCTCGTCGGAGGGCGCCGAGGCGGAATCCTCAAGCCCGTCTGGTGGCTCCCACGGCGTTACCGCGGCCGAAGCCGCCGATGTCGAGCTTCCGTATCAGATCCAGCATCAGCGGATCGACGGCTGGGCGAATATCGCCCGGCGGCCTCCGGCGCAACGGCTGCTCATCGCCTTGGCGAATCTCGATCGCCCGTGGGTGGGACGGCCAGAGCAGAGGGCGGACGAGAACGAGGCAACGCCCTCAGTCGGTGGGCCGGGTCAGCCGGCGTACCCGGGCGTCGTCGGCCAGGTCGACCGAAACGTACCGGGTGAGACCGACCCGGCAATCCTCTTCGTGCTGGATGTTGCGAGGGGCCGAGGTGCGGCCGGCGAGTTGTACGAAACGGGTCCTACCCGACACCCGGACCTGCTGTTGGACGCGCTGGCCGAGGTGTCCGAGGGCAGTATTCGGCAAGCCTCGCATCTGTTGTCCCCCTTCAGGCCATCGGGCCTGGGTTGGCACGACCAGCTACTTCTCACCACGGAGATCGAGCGGCTGTACCTCTTCGTCGAGCAACTGCTCTTCTTCCGAGACGGGGGAGTCGACCGCGGCACGGCCTGACCCCGACCGCTTACCGCGAGGGAATCGGGAGTTCCGGCGGAACCACGGCCGTTGTCGTCCATCCTCAGCAAGGCGCCCCGCCAGGTCTTTGGGGGTAGTCAGCGGTCAACCAGTGACGTACGCAACCTGCTCCACCAGCGCCTTCGCCGGCGCCCAACAGCAACGGTCACTTGATGATGAGCCGGCCCTGGACAGCCGTGGTCACGGTCCCTGTCCCGGCGCCTCGGCGATTCAGCCTGGGCGGCTGACGATGGTCAGCGTCTTACGGACGAACTCCAGTGCTTCGTCGCGGAGCGCCGGGGTTTCGGCCGACACGATGAGGTACCCAGCGCGTTCGGCGCTCCAGGTGGCCGCCGGCACGGCGTCGCCGGGGTTCTTCCACCAGCCGCACCTGACGAAGGCCGGGTGTGCTTCGATCTCGGCCATGCCCCGCATCTCGACCAGGATGCCGGGCGGCGCGACGGGGAGGTAGCTCGCCGCGTACGCGACGGGGCGTGGCGGTGGTTCGGGCAGGGGCATCGCCATGGCGAGCCGGACGACCATCTCGAACCAGTCCAGCCCGTAGGTGAGGCTGAGCAGATCCATCAGGTAGTCGCCGGGGGTCCGGACGGCGATCTCCATCAGGGTCGGCCCGTCGGCGGCGAGCCGGAACTCGAGGTGCACGATGCCGGTGCGCATGCCGACGGCGGCGACCACCGCGGTGCAGAATTCCGTCACCTCGGCCGCGGCCTCTTCGTCGAGCTGGATGCCGGTGCGATGCGCGATCTCGACGAAGTGGGGCGGCTCGGCGGTCTCCTTGGCGGTGAGGTTGGCCAGCCACACCTTCCCGTCGCTGAGCAGGGCCTCCCAGCTGTATTCCGGGCCGTCCACAGCCGTCTCCACCAGGAGCGGGCCCTCGTCGTTTCGGCGTGCTACCGCGTCCTGGAAGGCGTCCAGGTCTTTTACCAGCTCCACCCCCTCGCTTCCCGCGGAGGACAGTGGCTTCACGACAACCGGCAGGCGGGCGGCGGCCCAGTCGCGCGCCGATTCCAGATCGTCGGTCATCAGGTACTCGGGTTGGCGGATGCCCGCCGCCGCGAACAGGCCCCTCTGCAGGGCCTTGTTGCGCGAGAGGGTCGCGGCGTGCAGGGACGGGCCGGGAAGGCCGAGCCGATCCTGGAGCAGTGCCGCGCCGAGGACGTTGTTCTCGGTGAACGCCACCACTCCCGCCGGCTTGCGGTCAGCCGCGGCGGCCCAGGCTCCTTGGGCCCACTGCTCGTCATGATTGCCGGGGGCCACCCGGATGTGGTCGACGAGCCCGGCCGTGTCGGCGGCTCGGGACGCGCCCTCCACGGCTGCCACCTGCAGACCCAGCCGTCGCGCGGCAGTGAGGTAGGGCCTGCCCATGAAGCCGACCCCGACCAGCAGCAGCTCAGACATGGTTGTCCGCCTTGTCGGCAGCGGTGACCTTGATGGAGGCGAACATGTCCCGCAGGAATTGTTCGAGCACGGCCGTGGATGCCGGGCCGACGATACCGGCGATGGGTACGTCGTACTCGGCGTAGCTGAGGGCCTGACTGACCGGCTCGTCCTCGGTGCGTTGCACCCAGCGCCAGGTCAGCGGGCTGCGCCGGAACTCGTCCGCACCCTTGATCGTGCAGAACCTCCCGCCCACCGTGTGACCGGGGAAGATGAACCAGCCGTACCGGGCGTCCGGGCCGGCGTCGCGAGCCTCGGGGGCGGACGCACCGGGCGTCGAGAGGGCCCGCAGTTGCACCGACGGCATGTGCACGCCAGTCGCCAGTTCGAAGGTGTCGGCCACGCCGGCCCCGCCAAACCGGCTGGCGACCTCGAGGAAGACCAGGCCGTCAGGCGTCTCGATGCCTTCGAGGTGGAACAGGCTCGTGGTGATGCCGACGGCCTGTAGGCAGGCGGTGGTCCACTCCACGACGGCAGGCGGGGTGTCCGTCTGCACCGAGCCGAGCGGACTGCCCTCGGCGTACCCGAGGCAGGTGCCGACGTAGCGGCTGGCCTGGAGAGTGACCGGTATGCCGTCGACGGCCAGCCCGTCGACGTGGATGATCGGGCCGCCGACGAACTCCTCGATCTCGAAGCCGCTCGGGTCCGCGTCGGAGGGCAGGCCGCTCCGGCGTACCGCCTCGAGGGCTGCTTCGGCGGTGTCGAATACGCGTACGCCCTGGCTGGATGCGCCGTCGAGCGGCTTGAGAACCGTCCTGCCCGACCACGGGATGGCGGCTCCGGCGAGGGCCGAGGCCAGCGGGAGGTAGCGCGGCACACGCAGACCCGCCCGGGAAGCGGCGGCCTTCATCATGACCTTGTCCCGTACGGGAAGCACGTCGGCCTCGCGTGGGCCGGGCACGCCCAGCGCCTCCCGGATGCGGGCCGCGGCGATCAGGTCGAACTCGGACTGGGCGATGACCAGGTCTGGTCGTGGCTGGCCGGCGAGCGCTGTCACCACCTCGGTCTCCGTGGCGCCGGTCCCGGGCCGTTCGATCCGTGTGCCGGGCAGCCGTGCGGGCAGTGTCGCCATGCGCTCGGCCGTACCGATGAACGTCACCTCGTGGGCGTCGAAGTCGAGGCCATCCGCGTAGCGGATGATGTCATCGGTGATTCGGTGCAGGATCAGGATGCGCATGGGGATACCTCAGTTGAAGGACCAGTGGGAGCAACAGAACGGCGATGAGAACGGATCCGAGCACCGCGCCGAGTAGTACGGCCTGTGGGCCGTGCGCGGTGGCGAAGACGGCGACGACGAAACCCGAGATCGGCAGGGAGACCTGGTTCAGCAGGACGATGAGGCCGATCGTCTTGCCGAGGTGTTCGCGGGGAATGCGGCGGACTCGTTCGGCGCGGATGAAGACGTTCAGGATGCCGACCGTGCCGATCAGCATCGTGTAACCGATGGCGAACTGGGTGAACGTGGTCGCTTGGCTGATCGCGAGCCCGCCCAGGCAGATGATCACGAACGTGCCCAGGATGGCGACCAGCGGACTGATGCGCCGGGACAGTCGCGGGATGATGAAGAAGATCAACAGGGAGAGCACGCCTTCGGCGAAGGACAGAACCCCGAAGTAGCGGTCGGGCTTGCCGAAGGTGCCGGTGGTGATGGCGGCGCTGGTCGCCATGCCGACACCGACCATGAGGTTCACCATCATCGTCAGCCCGACCAGGCCCACCATCGGGGGGAGCTTGAACAGCGTCCGCCCGCCCTCGGCCACCGAGGCCAGCACGCCGCGTACCGTCGTGGGCTCTGCATTGGTGACCGCACTGCTCAGGCTGCCGCGCAGCGTCAGGACGTTGAGCGCGGTGAGCGCGAACAGCGCCCCGGTCACCAGCAGGAGATCGGTCGTCCCCAACAGTGTGGCCAGCAGGACCGCGAGGGCCGGTCCGAGCACCGTGCTCGCCTGCTCGGTGCCCTGGATGACGGACTGGGCCCGCACCATGTGCTCGGCGGGCACGAAACGGGGGAGGGTGGTCTCCATCGCGATGTACGCCTGAGCACTGGCCAGGGACATGGATGCGGCAAGAACGCTCAGCGTCACCACCGTCGCGTCCGGCCAGGCCAGCACGGCGGCGAAGGCGGCCGCGGCGAGGAGCGCCCGGACGCTGTCGGCGATCAGATAGAGCCGGTAGCCGTCGACCCGGTCGGCGAGCACCCCGGCGACGGGGACGAAGATGACCCGCGGAAGCCACTCGACCAGGAAGACGAGCCCGCTCGCGGCGACACTGCCGGTGGTCTTGAAGACCAGCAGCGGGATGGCGAACAACAGGAACTGGTCGGCCAGCGCCGCGACCCCGCGGCCTCCGACGAAGCGCACGATCTGATGCGGCCGGATGTCTGCTGTCTGGGGCTCTCTGGCGGCGGCACGCACTGGTCCATTCACGCAGAGATCCCCCGTCTGTCCATCGAGGAGCGTAACAGCGGTCGATCAGCGGCGACAGCCCCGTCCAATCGGTGCGCGGTGAGCAGACCGTGGCCGGTGGCCGGGTTCGGACTCGCGCCGCCGCACTCGTCCCCGGTGATGGAACGGCCCTGCGTAACCGGCACGCAGTCCGCGGCCAACGATTCCACAGTGCTCGCCCGGCCCTGCTGAATCACCAGTGCCACCACGCCGGCGGCGTACGCCGTGGCACCTGACGTGCCGCTCGAAACGAGCCAGCCGTCGTCCGCCCCCGTACCGTCGTACTTGCTGTTGCGGCGGTCGAACAGGCAACCGGGCTGGGTCGGGAACAGGATGTAGTTGCCGTTGGGCAACATGCCGCACGGGCCGGACACGTCCGGCACGGCCCGCCCGGGAAAGACCGCCGACCGGTAGCTGGAGGCGAGATCGGCGGCCCGCAGCGCGCCGTCGGGGCCGATGTGCACCCCGCCGACGGTGATCGCACCAGGGGTGGCGATGGACTGGAACATCGCTGTCGGCCGGTCGGTCGAGCCGTTACCCGCGGCGAACAGCACGGTGCAGCCCCGCCGGATCGCGTTGGCGACCTCGAGATGCAGGTGGGGTTCCGAGCGCAGGGTGCCCCAGCTGCAGGAGATGACGTCGGGTTCCAGCTGCACCGCCCGCTGGAACGCGGCGACGGGAAAGGAGAAGCCCTCGGTGGCCATCTTGACCATCGTGAGGGACACGTCGGGCGCCACCGCCAGGAGCAACGCCGACATCGCGGTGCCGTGGCCGCGTTCGTCGACGGCGGGATCGAGCTGTGGCAGTGCGGCCACGACGCTCGTCCGGTAGCCGTGCTGCCGGTGATGCGGATGGTCGTAGAGGCCGGTGTCGACCATGACGACCCGGACGCCCTGGCCGCGGATGCCGGCGGCGTGGAGTTTCTCGGCTCGGGCCACTCGGACCGCGTCGCCGGGAAGGTTGAGGTGGTGCCCGGTACCGCGCACCATTGGCGGCGACGCGGTCGCGGTCAGCTCGAATCCGGATCGCGGTGCCGAGACCGCACCGATGAGGTCGGTGCACACCCGGGAGCGCAGCGGGCCCTGCGCCACGAGTTCGTACCGCGGGGAATCGCGGATGTACTTGTTGCGGACCACGGCGACGACGCTGCCGAAGACGTCGCGGAGCAGGCCCTGCTCGCCGCTGACCGTCAGGCCCACGTCGGTTCGCGCATCGATCGCCAGGCCTTCCCGGGTGAGCGCCTCGGCGACCCGGTCGACGGTGGCCGGCGCGGGAAGGAACTCCTCGACAGGGTGGCGGAGCAGTTCGGTGGGGTCGTCGGCGAGGGTGCGCCCGGACGCCGCCCGTGGGACGACGGTCAGCACACCCCGCCCAGTGAACGCGGCGATCTCGTCATCGATCATCGGACGCCACCAGTTCGCGCAGGCGGCCCCGGTCGAGTTTTCCGGTCGGCGTCAGGCCGACGTCCCCCTCGTCGATCATGACGATCTCGGCCGGGACCATGTACGGCGGCAACACCCGGGCGAGCGCGGTGCCCAGTTCCGTCTCGGCTCCGGCCCGGTCGGCGCCGAGGACGAAGAGGGTGATGGCCCGGCCGGCGACGCGGTGCTGGGTCACCACCGCGCAACAGTCGACCACCCAGTCCACGGCGAGCGCGGCGGCTTCGACCTCGGACGTGTGCACGAGGTTTCCGGCGATCTTCACGGCGTCGTCACGGCGGCCGACGAAGACGAGCTGCCCGTCACCGGTACGCCGGACGAAGTCGCCCGACCGGTAGTACCGGGTCTCCGGAGAACCGCGCGTGATCAGCACCTGCCCGGTCTTCGCCGGCTCCTCGCAGTAGCCCAGCATGACCTGCGGGCCGCCGATGAGCAGCTCACCCGTATCGCCGTCGGGCACCGGTCGCAGGTCGTCGTCGACGATCAGGACGTCGACGGCGGGCAGCGGCGTCCCGATCGGCAGAAACTCCTCGTCGTGGCTGGCGATGTCGTCGGTGAGGTAGAGGGTGGCGCTGTGCGTGGTCTCGGTCGGACCGTAGCCGTGCACATAGGTCAGCCCGGGAAGCTTCTTGTCCAGGGCCCGCAGGAGCGAGGTCGGGCACGACTCGCCGCCGAACCACAGGCGCCGCAACGAACTCAGGTCGCGGCGGTCGATGTCGCTGAACCGCCCGAGGAGCATCCGGATGACCGAGGGCACCAGCAACACATCGGTGATGCGCCACTGCTCGCACGCCTGCGTGACCTGGCCGGCCATCGACAGCCGGGGCAGCAGGTGCACGCTACCGCCGACCAGGAAGGTGGAGTACAGATCGACCACCGACGCGTCGAAGAACAACGGCGCCACGTTCAGGTAACGCATCCGTTCCGGGAAACCGACCACCTCCTGTACGCCTTCGAGTAGCGCGCACAGACTGCGGTGGCTGATCATGACGCCCTTCGGGCCGCCGGTCGATCCCGACGTGAAGATGACGTACGCCTGGTCGTCCGGTGTCCTGTCCCCGTACGCCGAGGGCCGGTAGTCGGCCTCGGCCCGCACGTCCCAGAAGTCACCGGTGACCACCAGGGTGCCGGCCGCCGCCTCGGCGACCAGCCCGAGGTGCTGTGGATGCGCCACCGTCACCGTCGGGCGGCACCTGGCGAACAGCAGGGCCGTCCGGGCCGGCGGCGACGACTCGTCGACGGGGACGTACCGCGCGCCGAGCCGGAGCGCCGCCAACATGCAGACCACGGAGTCGACGGACTTGTCCATCACCATGGCGACGGTGTCGTGCCGCCCGACGAGGGGAGCCAGCAGGTCGGTCAGCGCCTGGGTGCGCCGGGCCAGCGTCCGATAGGAGACCTGAACGTTGGTGGCCAGGTCGACCACCGCCACGGCGTCGTCGTCGTGGCGGCGATCGAGGACCTCGTCGGCGAAGCGGAGCGGGCCACCGGTCACCGGTCGACCGTCGCGAGTTGCTGGCACACGGCCTCCAGCAGTTCCGGGAAGGTATCCAACTTCTGGTCGTAGGACCCGAAGTGGCCCATTCCCTCCATCAGGGTCAGGCGGCTGCCGGTCAGCCGATGCAGCTCCCGGGCCACATCGACGGGGACCCAGGGATCGTCCGTCGAGTGGAACTGGACGATGAAGCGCTGATTCCGCTTGATCGCCGCCCAGTCCCATGGCTGGTCGAAGAATCCGCTGCGCCGTTCGAGTTCGAAGCCGCAGTCGGTGTGGTGCCCGGCCACCACGAAGGTGCCCAGCAGCGGCGCCGACTCCGCGTACCGCAGTGCGGTCAGGGCCCCTGACGAATGCCCGACGATGACCGTCTGGTCGTCCGGCCGGATGACATCTGTCAGGTAGGGCAGCCAGTACCGCATCCGGCCCTTGATCGGATCGGGGAAGGTCTGTGCCACCACGTTGTGGCCACGAGCCTCCAGCTCCCGTTTGAGGTACGGGAACCAGATGCCGTCGATGGTTGCGCCGGCGTTGCCGTGCACCAGGACGACCCGGACACCATCAGACATAGGAGTCGTCGTTGAGCTGGTCCTCGAGCATTGTCGCGAGCGAGCCGAGGGTGGCGAAGTGCTCCACCGTCAGCAGCTCCGGTTCGAGCTCGATGTCGTAGTACGACTCGAAGGCCAGCGTCAGCTCGATCATCTGGGTGGAGTTCAGGGAGAGCCCGCCGTTGAACAGGGGTGTGTTCGAGGTCAGCTCGACGTCGTGGTTCGGGAAGACCTCCGCCGCGATCTTCCGCAGGTCATCCTCGATGTCCGCGCGGGTCTTCCGGTCAGCGCTCGTCACGTCAGCCCGCCTTCTGCCCGGTGCTGGAATCGGCGGGCCGGGTCGCCAGCTTGGACTGCAGGAAGACCGGAGTCCGGGGGATGTTCATCTCGTCCTGGTGGAACGGGTTGCGCTTGTTCTTCAGCGAGAGGTACATGGTGCGGCGCGCCCGCGCCTTCTCCTCGTCGGAGTAGAACAGGAAGGCAATGTTGCCGGCGTTCTCACGGCCGACCTCGGTGAGGGTGATGTCCTCGTCGGTCTCGATCGCGTACCCGCTGTCGACCATCCAGTTGATTTCCCGGCGGTACTTCTCCAGGTTGGCGACATCCGCTTTGCGGACGGTGCCGAAGACCGGGAAGAACACCATGACCCGGTTCTCGACCTCGTCCTCACTGCAGATTCGGCCCTGCTCGATGGGGATGATGCCGTCCTCGACATCCTTGATCCAGCGGTCCACGTTGGTGTGGTTGCGGTAGCTTCGCTCACCCATGTAGTTCTCGGCGGCCGGACCGATGCCCAGGGTGTAACTGGCGCGGTAGCCGTTGCCTCCGCAGGCGTGGTCCAGCCCGATCGGGCCGGTCTCGTCGAGGTGGGTGAAGAAGTTGATCAGAAGCTGCTTGTCGTACCCGTAGTCGGCAAGGCTCTCCTTGATCTGGCGGTACTGGACCCGCTCGATGCTGCCGGACGGCAGCACGTCGCTCACCTTGCCGGCCCGGATCTGCTTGTCGAGCCGGGTGCCCTCCCACTGGTTGAACCGGTACGTCTGGACGAAGCTGGGGCGCAGTTCGGCGCAGATGCCGTGGATGTCGGAGGCGAGAATCTCGTCGGTCTGACCGGCGAGGTTGTACATGAGGTCCAGGGCGAACGTCCTGATCCCGGCTTTGCGGATGTTCTCCGCCGTCTGGTACACCTGCTCGACGGTGGCCTTGATGGTCAGCTTGCGCCGGATCTCCTCGTTGAGCGTCTGCACGCCGAACGAGATGCGGGTGATACCCAGGGACTTGAGCATCTCGATGTAGCCGTCCGTGGACAGGCCGAGCGGGCTGCCCTCCAGCGAGATCCCGTCGACCTCGCTCAGGTCGAACTCGCGATGCACGGCCTGGATGATGGTCGCCATCGACTCCTGGTCGAGCGCGGAGGGCGTACCCCCGCCGAACTGGACGTACTTGATCTTCGTGCCCTGGAAGTACGCCGAGCGGGCATTGCGCTCGATCTCCTTCACCATGGCCTTGACGAACCGCACCCGCTGCTCGCCCTGGTACTTCGCCGAGGACTCCTTGAAGCAGGCACAGAAGTTGCAGAACGCCTCGCAGAAGGGGATGTGGAAGTACAGCAGGATGTCCGTCTGCTGAGGGTGCGTCTGACGGTCCAGGAAGGAGAAGTACTCCGCCTTCTCCTGCTCGGTGCGCAGCGCGTCCTGGAAGCCGCAGATCTTCGGATAGAACCAGGTGACGTTGGTGCGCTTCTCCGGGCTCTCGAAGTCGTCCTTGAGGTAGAAGTTCGAGTCGAGACCGAGCATGAACGAGTTCTCGGTGGTGGTCATGTCTGTCGATCCCATCCCTTATGAGGCGGACTTCTTGCTGACGGAATTGGCGTCGCTCTGGTAGATGACCGGGTACTGCTGGCTCATCTCACCGTTGATCTGGATCCACTCGAACTTGTCCTCGGGCAGTTCGACGTCGGCCCAGATCGCCTCCGGCGGGCATTCGGCAACGCAGGCGTTGCAGTCGATGCACTCCTCCGGATTGATGTAGAGCATCTCCGGGCCCTCGTGGAAGCAATTGACCGGGCAGACGTCCACGCAGTCGGTGTACTTGCAGCCGATGCAAGCATCGGTGACGACGTAGGCCATGATCTGGGTCTCCTGATGGGTTGCGCTGCCGTGGTCAGGCGTGGACGGTCGAAACTTCGGTAAGCCGTCGCATCCAGCCGAACCGGTCGATCACATCGCCGCGGTGGATGCCCTCGAGTACCTCTCGGAGGTGCGACGCCACGGCGGCGGTGCCGGGCAGCCGGTATTCCTCCCCGTTGTAGCCGAGGCCGTTGATGGAGACGACGCCCTCGACCGTGCCGGTGCCGAAGCACTCGGTGATCCGGCCGTCGGCGACGCCCTGCAGCACCTCCGTCAACGGAACCGGCCGTTCGTCGACTGTGGTCCCCGCGTCACGCGCCAGCTTGATGATCGAGTCGCGGGTGATCCCCGGCCGTACGGTGCCGTCCAGGGACGGCGTGGTCAGAACGCCGTCGATGACGAAGAACGCGTTCATCGCGCCGACCTGCTGGACCCTGCGCTCCGGATCGCCGCCGACCCACAGCACGTGGTGGTAGTCGTAGTTGGCGGCGATCTCCCGTGGGACCAGCCCCGGCCCGTAGTTCCCGACGGCGTTGATGTCGCCCGTGCCGCCCGGCCACGCCTGGACGTAGTCGTTCACCACCATCGCCCGTACCGGCAGCTCGGCCGGAGCCTGCCGCGTCAGCGGGCTCGCAACGATCGTGAAGAGGCACTCCTCGGCGGGGGCGACCTCGAGCGTCGGGCCGTTGCCGGCCAGGACGGAGTGCAGCAGCAGCGCCGATCCGGGCTCCGCCGGGATCCACTCCGCGTCCAGATCCACGAGCCGGCGCATCGCGAGCCAGACGCGGTCGAAGTCCAGTTGCGGGAGTGCCATCCGACGGGCCCCGTTGTTGAACCGCTTGACGTGGCTGTCCGGGCGGTACACCGCGACGGACCCGTCGGTCATCCGGTAGGCCGCGAGGTCGTCGAACACCGCCTGCCCGTAGTTCAGCCCCGAGGACGTGGGGCGCACCGACGGCAGTGCGTCGCGGTCGGCGATGATCATGCCCTGCCAGGACCGCCGCTTGCTCCACCGCATCGAGTACGCGTGATCGGTGAGGGCGCCGCCCGGGCGCGTCGGCGCGTCGGCCTCCGGCTTGGAGCGAGGTGTGGTCGTCGCCTCGACGACCAGGTCGTTGTCCTTGCTCACGATCAATTGCCTTCCTTGTCGGATATATCAACCCGCACGTCGCGGAGCACGGCGCCGACCAGGTCCTCGACCCGGCCTGGTTCGCCGACGAAATGGACCTGGGCGACCCGGTTGTGGAAGATGTCATCGGGATCGAGCGCCGCGCCGCGCTCGGCCTCGAAGACGATCCGTACGAACTCGTCCGCATCGAGGAACGGCTCGATGCCGGACAGGCTGCCGGCGAAGACGCCCGGCCGATCGGTGGTGACGAAGGCCAGCCCGGCGCTCACCGAGGAAACGGGCTGGTCCACGTAACGGCCGCCGCGAGCCGCCTCGGCCGCCGCCAGGTAGAGGTCCACCCCGGGCCCCGCCATGACCAGTTCGGGAATGCAGTCGCCGGCCAGCCGAGCGCCCACCTCGATCAGCACCGGGTGGCCGTCCGCGGCGATGCGGGTCTCGATGTGGAACGGCCCGACGGTGATGTCGAAGGCGGCGACCACCTGCGCGGCGAACTCGTGCAGCAGCCGTCCGTGCGGCGAGCGCTGCGGCGGTGTGGCGACGTGGCCCATCTCGAAGAACTGCGGCGGCGCGCTGAGGAGTTTCGTGGTGATGCTGACGATGTGCGGCCCGGCTGCGTCCACCCACCCCTCGAGGGAGAACTCGGGGCCGTCGACGTACTCCTCGACCAGGGCGACCCGTCGCGGATCGTGGTGGAACTTGACCTCGCCGTACCGGTGGATCTCCGCGCAGGCGCGCTGGTACTCGTCGGCGTCCCGGACGAGGCGCACCATCAGGCTTCCGCCCCAGTCGGCCGGCTTGACGACCGCCGGGAACGCGAAGGGGCATTCGCCCACCTCATCGGCCGAGATCGTGATCGACGCCGGGACGGCGATGCCATGCTTGACGCAGCGCTCCCGCATCACGTCCTTCTGCCGGACGGCCTCGGCCGTGTCCTGGCTCAGCGCCGGCAACCCGAGGGAGCGGGCCAGCTCGGCCGCCGCGCCGACGGCGTACTCGAAGCCCGCGATGACGCCGGTCGGCGTCACCCCCAGCCGGTCGACGAGGTCCAGCAGAGCGGGCACGCCGTGGTCCGGATGCCAGTCGACGACGCGCGCACCGGAGTGGACCTCCGCCGGCAGCAGGTCGGGGAACTGCGTCGGGATCAGGCACGGGACGCCGGCGGCCACCAGCCGGCTCGCCAGCTGGATCCCGGCCGACAGCGGCTGGACGACTATCAACACGCGGGGCCGGCCTTCCCCACGTGCAGGGTGAACACCATCGGCACCGGACCGAAGTTCTCGAGCGTCCGCAGCCCTTCGGCCTGCGCTGCCCGGTCGGTGGTCACGCAGGCGTCGTAGTCTCCGGCGGCGCAGACGGCAGCGGCCACGGAGTTGCTGCTCGCGTACGAGATCGTGCCCCGATTCGTGACCAGGCAGCTGGGGGCGGGATGGGTGACGATGGTGTTGACGGCCTCCTGGCCCGGACGTGCGGCGAGCACCATGTCGTACGTGTCCAGGATGAAGCTGTCGGCCATCGTGAGCCGATGCAGGTTGCCGAATACCAGGTCGTGCAGGCGCGGGTAGACGGCACAGGCGAGGATCGCCTCGGTGCCGTCGAACGTCATGACGTCGAGCCCATCCTCGACCTCGGCGTGCAGGATCACCCGGCCCGTGCGCTGTCGGTCGGCGAACCAGCGGTGAGCGGCTTTCTCCAGGTTCGTTCCCGTCGGTCCGAGCGTGTGGATAGTGGTGACGTGCGGCAGTGCGGTGGTGCCGGAACCTGCTGTGGAACGGCCGGTGGCGTCAGGCATCCGCCATCTCCCTTACTGTCGGTCGGTCGAGCTGTGAACGGATGCAAGGTCTTTGCGTACGCTCCGCAGCCATCCATGGGTGTCTGGACGGTTGCCGTGCTGGATCTCCATGAGCGTGTGCCGCACCCGGGCGGTCACCGCGCCTTCCTGCCCGTCGCCGATCACCGTGTCGTCGTCGCCGTCGGCGATCCGGCCGACCGGCACGACCACGGCGGCGGTCCCGCACGCGAACATCTCGACGAGCTGTCCGGACCGGGCACCAGTCATGAGGGCGTCGATCGGGGTCGGTTCCTCCGCGACCGGAATGCCGAGATCACCGGCCAGGGCGATGACGCAGTCGCGGGTCACGCCCCGCATGATCGTTCCCTGGCACGGCGGGGTGGTCAGCCGCACACCGTGACGCTCGTCGTCGTCGCGCCAGACGAAGAACACGTTCATGCCGCTGAGCTCCTCGACCCAGCGGAAATCGAGGCCGTCGAGCCACAGCACCTCGTCGTAGCCGCGCGCGTTGGCCTGCTTGCGGGTCAGCAGGCTGGCGGCGTAGTTGCCGGAACACTTCGCCTCGCCCATGCCGCCGCGTACCGCGCGTACCGTGCCTGCGGAGGTCAGCACGGAGATCGGTGTGAAAGCCCGCCCGAAACACGGGTCGGCCGGATACGCCAGGAAGGTGCACCGGTAGCGCCGGGAGTCGCGGAGCCCGAGCGCGGACTCGGTCGCGATCATCAGCGGGCGCAGATAGAGGCCCTGGCCAGGCCCCTCGGGAATCCACCTGTCGTCGGCGGAGACAAGGTGGGCGCAGGCGTCCAGGAACAGGGAGACCGGCATCTCGGCCATCGCCAGCCGTCGTGCCGATCGGGCCAGCCTGCGGGCATGGTCAGCGGGCCGAAACAACGCGGCCGAGCCGTCGGGCTGGCGGAACGCCTTCAGCCCCTCGAAGACGCTCTGTCCATAGTGCAGCACCAGGGTGCCGGGATCCATGGTCATCGGGGCGTACGGCTCGAGGGAATGGTCCGACCAGCCGTGGTCGGCCGACCATTCGACGACGACGGTGTTGTCGGTGTGGAAACGGCAGAAACCGGGATCGCGAAGGGCAGCGGCGCGGTCGGTGATGGTCAGGGTTCCGTCAGACATGGACCTCACTGCCCCAGAGGCTCAGGGATGCCCGGGGGCCGCCGTACCTGTCCGTCTTGTTTTCGGGCTCCAGGAGCAATCTCTCGTACAGGAAACCGGTGATCTTCTCGCGATAGGTCTCGTCGTCGGTGATCGCCTCGAATTCCTCGATTGTCCGGACGAGTTCCTTGGCCGACGCCACGATCTCCGCCTTGCTGGCCAGCCTGCGCCGGCCGTCGTCGCCGATCGTGAACAGGCCGTGCTCGGCAAGCCACGTGCCGAGGGCGAAGCCGGTGCCGGAGTCGAAGTTGCGCAGCGGGAGCGGCTCGGCCGGGTAGCGGAAGAGCCGTTCCAGGATGATGTACTCGAAAATGACATCGCCGTACGGCACGGATTCCTCGTAGCAGGCTATCGCCGATTTCAGATCGACCTTGAGCTCCTCGGAGAGGCCGGTGCGCCATTTCGTCTTCAGTGCCAGGTGCTGATCCAGCGGGCGGGGCCCCGTGTGGTGGTAGTAGTCGTGCAGGTAGCCCCAGACGCAGCGAGCCTGATAGACGTCTTCCGGGTCGACCTCGGCGGACGCCAGCACCTTCGTGTCGGCGAACGGGGAGCCGACGCCACAGAGCCGGGCCACGATCTCCAATGTGTGGGCGTAAATGGTCGTGTGCCGGTTGAAGAAGAACCAGGCGAAAGACTGATTCACTGTCGGTGTAGCTGTCGGAATGTTTTCCGGGAAGAAGACGACGCAGTTCCCGTCGCGCAATCCGGGAGAGGCGGAAAGGAGCCGGGTCGACTGGAACACCGCTTTGTCGTGCGGATAGCGGGACTGCAGCTCGGGGATGCAGTGCGGGTCTTGGCGAACGACGGTGAAGGCCTCGAGGAAGGCGCCGCGGGAGCCGTCGCCGTTCGGGAGGGTGACCGGTCCGACGAAGGCGGCGACCTCCCCGTCCTTTGGTGCGGGGACGGTGTCACGGGTGGCGTCGAAGGCCGGCTTCTCCAGGAAGCCGGCGTCTGACCAGGCCCGCAGGTCGTGAACCGTGGCCTCGATCTGGCTCGCCGGCATCAGCGGGTCGAGCTGCTCGACGTCGCGGCAGAGCCGTTCGAGCTGCGCGGTCGCCTGGTCGCCGTCGCCGCGGATCTGGGCCGCGCGGATCAGGCCGGCGACCGGCACTATACGACGCTCGAATTCCAGGACCTGAGAGAGCGTGCGTGGCTCCACATTATCCTCTCGGCAGCATCGACGCCGTTCGGCATCCCACCCCTGATGCACCTCGAAGTATGCACGAAGCAGCCCATCCCCCGAGGAACCCCTTGATCGGAATCTTGCGGTGCTGCTCCGGCTCCGTCAAACAGGCTCTCGACATCTGGGATATAGACGTCAGTGCCTTGACGAGATCGATGATCTTGCTCACTCCTCATTTTGTCCGATTGTGCTGCAATTATCTGCTCATGGTCAGAGCCGAACCTCGCCGCGCCGCTCCGCTAAAAGCCAATAATGCGGCATCGGCCCGTCAATCAAAGGGTATGAGCTGTATGTCCAACTTGGATTGACGGGATAATGGGACGGCGCTCAGGATGGTTGGCCGACACCCGCGACGAAGGCATAAGCCAAATGTCGGCTATGCGTCAAGGTGATCATCCATGAATGGACACCGGCCGCTGCGGCGAGCGCCGCCGCACGCCCGGCCAGTGCCAGTGCCGGCTGACCGGAGTGACGGCGGAGCACCTCGATCTCCCGCAGGGCCACCCCGGTCAGGCCGGTCCCGAGTGCCTTCAACACCGCCTCCTTGGCGGCGAAGCGGACGGCGAAGCGTTCCGCCGGGTCGCGCTCGAGCAGGCAGTAGGCGCGCTCTCCCGGGGTGAAATGCCGATCCGCGAACCGGGGCTGCCGGGCCAGCAGAGCCCGGATGTCATCGACGTCGACGAGGTCGGTGCCCGCACACACGACCACCCGGCCCACCACCTGGCGAGCGACGCTGTCGGCGGCCGCGGCGATCCATTCGTCACCCCGACTCACGGCCGCACCGTCCCTCCGAGTCGCCGCAGTCTGTCTACGATCGGCGACAATACGGTCGGTATTCTGCACCTGTCATCCCACAATCTTCCCCTGCGTGTTCGTCCTCGGTGACCTGAGCGCCCAGGGATGCGGCCATTGAGAGGACCCGGCGATGAGCCTGTCGTTCCCGTTGCATCAGAATCCGAGCCCGGCGAGCGCGCAGCGGCGAGCCGAGATCCTGGCGAATCCGGGGTTCGGCACGTACTTCACCGACCACATGGCACGGGCGGTGTGGAGGCCGGACGGCGGCTGGCAGGACTCCGAGATCGTCCCCTTCGGTCCGATCCTCATGCACCCGGCGGCAGCCGTCCTGCACTACGCCCAGGAGATCTTTGAGGGGATGAAGGCGTACCGGCACCGTGACGGCTCGATCTGGTCGTTCCGGCCGCAGGCCAACGGCGAGCGCTTCGCCCGGTCCGCTCGGCGGCTGGCACTGCCCGAACTGCCGGTCCCCGACTTCATGGCCTCGGTCGAGGGCCTGGTCCGTGCCGATCAGGTGTGGGTGCCGGACGAGGACGAATACAGCGTCTATCTGCGGCCGTTCATGTTCGCGTCCGAGCCGTTCCTGGGGGTTCGCCCGGCGAAGGAGATCACCTACATGGTGATCGCCTGCCCAGTCGGCGCGTACTTCTCCGGTGGCGTCAAGCCGGTCTCGATCTGGCTCTCCACCGAGTACACCCGGGCGGCGCGGGGCGGCACGGGCGAGGCGAAGTGCGGTGGCAACTACGCCTCCAGCCTGGCGCCGATGGTCGAGGCCGCCGAGCACGGCTGTGAGCAGGTCTGCTTCCTGGACGCCGCCGAGGGCCGCTACGTGGAGGAGCTCGGTGGCATGAACCTCTACTTCATCACGGCCGACGGCCGGATCATCACCCCGGCACTCGGCACGATCCTCGAGGGCGTCACCCGGGGGTCGATCCTCATCCTTGCCAAGGATCTGGGCCTGGAGGTCGAGGAGCGCCCGGTGGAGATCCGGGAATGGCAGGAGGGCGTGGCCTCCGGCGCGATCACCGAGGTCTTCGCGTGTGGCACCGGCGCGGTGGTCACGCCGGTCGGGCGCCTGGTCTGGGAGGGCGGCGAGGTGACGGCCCCGAAGGCCGGCGTCGAGGACTCGGTGACCATGCGGCTGCGCCGCCACCTGCTCGACATCCAGTACGGCCGGGCCGCCGACCCGTACGGCTGGATGACCCGCCTCGTGTGACGAGGACCGTCGCCACGGCCGCTCAGGTCAGCCTCTGCTGCCGCGGTGGCCCCGTGGGCGCGCGGCGGGTGTCACGGCGTGCGGTAATGGCCGCTGAGCCGACCGAGCTTCATGGCCAGGTGCAGGCACAGCCGTTCGTTGCCGTCCTTGAGGTCGGTCCCGGCGAGCTGTTCCACCCGTTGCAGCCGGTAGTAGAGGGTCGTCCGGTGCAGTCGGAGCTTCTCGGCGGTCGCGTGCGCGTTGCCCGCCAGGTCGAGGTAGGCCTCCAGGGTCTCCAGCAGCACCTGGTGGGCGTCGTCGCGCAGCAGCCGCTCCAGCCCGGGATGGACACCGGCGACGTCGAGGTGCTGGCTGTCCAGCTGAGACAGCACCCGGTAGATGCCGAGGCCGGCCCAGGAGACCACCCCGCCCAGCGCGGGCAGTTGCGTGCCCACCCGGGCGGCCTGCGCGGCCTCCTGGTAGGACTCCACCGCGCTGGACAGCCCGGCGCGGGGCTGGCCGATCCCGGTCACCGTCCGGTCCACCGAGGCCAGGCCCCGGGTCGCGGTGCCCAGTGCGTCGTTGAGGTGCCCGGCGGAGGCTTCCGGTGAGGGCCGGCCGGCGACCCGGTCGCCGCAGACCAGCAGCACGCCGTGGTCGTGCCAGACCAGGTGCAGCGTCTCCCGTACGCCGATCCACCGGCGGGTGGTGACCAGGGCCTGTTCCAGGGCGATCCGGGCCACCTCGTCGGGCTGCCGTCCGGCGGCCGGCACGAGCTGGGCGACGAGCGCGACTGTCGACCCGTCGGCGACCACCACGCCCTCCTCCAGCAGCGCCCGCGCCGCGTGCTCGCGCGCCTGCCGGCTCTCCACCAGCAGGGTGCGGGTCGCCTCGGTCTCCCGCTGTGAGGCGAGCTCACCGAGCAGGTTCTCCCGGTACAGGGCCAGTGACAGGTCGGTGAAGGGGCCGGTCGCGGTGGCGATGTCGGCGTCGGTCATCGAACCGTCCGCGTCGATGAACCAGACGAACCCGAGGAGCAGGTCGTCGTGCCGGATCGGCACGCAGACCCTCGCCAGCAGGTCCAGCTCGGCGCACGCGGGGGTCCGGATCGGCGCGTGCGCCGTGAGCACTCCCATGCCCCGGAACCAGGCGATCACCTCCGGCGTCGTCTGCCGGCGCAGGATCGACGTCCGGCGGACGTCGTCCATCGGGCCGTCGTGCTCGCTGTAGGCGACCACCCGCTGTCGCCGGTCCTCGATGAGGGCGGGTCGCCCCACCCGGGCGGCGACGGCGTCGACGATTCGCTGGAGCTCACCGTGCATGTAACTCCCCTGGTTGCGCTGCGTGACAGGGATCGCGCGACCGCCAGTCCTTACCCTCCGGTGCGGGTGGGTCATCGCGCAAGGTCCACTGTCGAAGTCGCGACAAAAAGACGGGCGGCGTCGCGACTGTTCCGGCATCTGTCCGAAGACCGGGGGCGACAGACGTTCCTAGGGTTCCGGTACGAATCGCACCAGCGCCGCCGCGCACGGTCCGGGCGGGATGACGGGCGGCGCCGGTGGGGAGGGGATTGCCGAGTGGGAACTGGTAGGCCCTGGCGGGGCGTGCTGGTCGCCATCACCACGCCGTTTCGCGCCGACCTGTCGGTCGACTTCGACAAGCTCCAGGAACACGTCCGTTGGCTCGCCGCCGAGGGGTGCCACGGGGTTGCGCCCTGCGCGTCGATGGGGGAGTACCGGGCCCTCTCCGACGACGAGCGGGCCGCCGTGGTGAGGGCGACGGTGCAGGCCGCGCCGTCCGGCTGCGCGGTGGTGCCCGGCGTCGGTGGCTACGGCAGCAGGCAGGCCCGCCGTTGGGCGGAGCAGGCCGCCGAGGCAGGCGCCCACGGCGTGCTCGCGCGGCCACCCGACGGGCCCGCCGCCCGCGCCGCCGACGTGGTCGCCCACTACCGGGAGGTGGCGGCGGTCGGCCTGCCGGTGGTCGTCCACAACGACCCGTACGACTCCCGGTTGGACCTCACACCAGACCTGCTGGCGACCGTCGCCGAGATCGACGGGATCGTCGCGGTCAAGGAGGTCACCGGCGACGTACGCAGGTTGCACCGCCTGCGCGACCTCTGCCCGCACGTCGACGTGCTGGTCGGCGCGGACGACGTGGTGCTCGAACTGGTGCTGTGCGGCGCCACCGGATGGGTCGCCACCCTGCCCAACGCGCTGCCCCGCCAGGCCGTGCGCCTGTACGAGCTGTGCGTCGCCCGCGACCTGGGCCGGGCGCTGCCGCTCTATGCCGAGCTGCACCCGATCCTCGGCTGGGCCTCCCGGCCGGAAGCCGTGCAGGCCGTCAAGCTCGCCATGGAGTGCGCCGGACGGTTCGGTGGGCGGTGCCGCCCACCGCGCGGACCCCTGTCCGGGACTGCCGCCGACCGGGTGCGCCGGGACGTGCTGCGGGCCCTCGGGGCAACGTCCGATCCGGCTTCCGGGGCCGGTCCTGGCTGATCCCCCGGTGGGCGCCGGTCATTCAGGTGTCGGAAGTCGCCGGCCCACCTGCCGACATCTGCACAGTGACCGGCACCGGCCCGTACTCCTAGATTCGCTGCGCGGCCTGCTGACAGATGTTCCGTTACACCCCCACCGGGACGCCAGCGCCGTGTTCCCTCCGACGAGAGGTGGTTCCGTGCACCGTGCTACCCCCCACCGCACCCGGCTGAGGCGGGCCGTGCTGGCCGCAGCCGTGGTGACCACGCTCGTGGCGACCGGCGCGGCGCAGGCCGCCGCGGCCCCGGCCAATCCGGCCGGCGGCACCGCGCCGTTCCAGGTCCTCGATCCGCAGGCCTGGCAGAACCCGGACACCATGACCTGGAACGACTACAAGGCCGTGCCCGGCAAGAACTGGGCCGACCCGAGCGTGTCCGGCTCGGTCCGCAACTTCAAGATCGCCCTGGTGGCGCTCGACTATCCTGACGAGACGTTCGCGGTCTCCCAGCGGGCCCGCTCGACGGTCTTCGGCAACCCCCAGTCCGTCGCGACCAACATTCCCCGGGCGGACGTGCCGAAGTTCTACCAGGACTTCCTGAACACGCCGAACACCCTCAACAAGGGTCACACCCTGCACGAGTACTGGATGCAGGACTCCAACGGCCGCTACGGCGTCGACCTCACCGGGTTCGGGCCCTACCAGATGCCGTCCAAGTCCTACCAGTACGGGCTGGACAACGGGTTCAACCCGGGTGCCTGCCCGAGCGGGGACGTGTGCGGCAAGAACATCCGCACCGACGGCCTGGGCGCCTGGCGGGCCGCCGTCGGCGAGGAGGTCGCCAACCAGTACGAGTTGGTGTTCATCCTCAGCGCCGGCCAGGACGAGTCGTCGACCTGGCAGGAGTTCGGGCAGATGATCTTCCAGAACAAGGAGGACGTGCCGGACGCCTGGGGCCCGCCGGACCCCAACCTGCCGAACTGGGCGAAGACCCGCTACGTGGACTGGACCTCGTGGAAGGCGGCGGCGACACTGTGGCCGAACGCCGGCGGCGGCTCCTCGACGCAGGGGGAGAGTTCCGGCATGGGCGTCTACGCCCACGAGCTGTCCCATCTGCTGGGCATCGGCGACAACTACAACAACCCGTACGGCGAGCCGCTGCGCAGGGCGTACACCGGGATCTGGAGCATGATGTCGCGCGGGTCGTTCAACGGCCCGGGCGGTCCGCACACCCGCTGGCAGATCCCGCCGACCAACGGCGGCTCGATGGGTTCGCTGCACACCCTGCGGGACAAGATCAAGATCGGCCTGGTCGGTGAGGAGCACGTGCTGCGACTGTCGCGGGAGTCGTTGGCCTCCTCGGGTCTGGTGGTCGCGCAGGTCACGGCCCGGGCGGTCGACGCCGGCCCGAAGGGCCTGAGCGGCGTCAACATCGCGCTGAACAAGGACCTGTCGCCGACGTGTGGTGTCAGCACCGACCCGTTGTGCGACGGTGGCAACTTCAACAACTACACGGTCGAGGTCGTCGACCGGATGGGCGCGGACTCCTTCACCCCGGACAGCGGCGTGCTGGTCAGCAAGACGAAGAACGCCGACAGCGCGCCGTTCCAGTGGGTGGTGGACGCCAACCCGCAGGACATCGACATGATCGACTTCTACCGCCCCGACGGCACCCCGCAGAAGATCACCATGGGTGACTACCGGCAGCTCTCCGACGCGCTGTTCCACGCCGGCGCGGACACCGGCAGCCAGTACGAGTACGTCGACGAGGCGAACCGACTGCACTTCTACATCATCGACCTCAAGCGAGACTCGGCCGGCTCGCTCTCCTACACCGTGGCGGTGCGTTCGCTCGACGGCACCGGCGGGCCGAGCACTCACGGCGTGCTGCTGGGCAAGGGCGAGGTGAACGGCGGCGGCAAGCCGACCAACCGCGGGGTGACCTGCTCGTTCGAGCTGACCAACACCGGTTCCTACTCGGCCGGCGGTCAGCAGCACCCGGAGAACGTCAGCGCGTACCTGAAGTCGGACGTCTACCGCCTGTCGGCGGAGGTGGCCGGCAAGGGCTGGCGGACCTGGCTGCCCAACCAGCTCGCCACCGCGCAGTTCGGCAAGGCCACCACGGTCAAGGTGTCGGTGGGTGCCACCGCCGCCGCCGCGGACACCGGTTTCGTGAAGCTCACCGCAACCTCGGAGAGCGACCCGACGAAGACGGTGACCAAGCAGTGCCGGGTCGAGAAGTCCTGACCGACGCCCGAGGTTGACCCCGTTCCTGCCGGGTCCGTGGCGGTAGGCCGCCACGGACCCGGCAGGCGGACGGAAGGAGGATGACGTGCGGCGAAGCATCATGACTCTGCTGCCCCTGCTGCTGGCCGGCGCGACCGGCTGCGGCACCGTCGGCGCCGCCCAGGAGGCGGTCGATCCGACGACCGTCCGGGTCCTGGTTCGCGACATCAACATCCGGGCCGCGGGCGTGGACTGCGCCGGCACCGGTCCGTACCAGCACTTCCACAACCGGGCGCCGTTCCGCGTGCTCGACCCGGACGGAGCGGCGCTGGCCAGCGGGCAGCTGCCGGCGGGGACTGCGGTGGCCGCCTTCGCCGAGGATCTGGGGGTCGAGCGCCTGCCCACCTACTGCGAGTTCGCCGTCGGAGTGCGCGTGCCGCAGCGGACCTCCTATCGGCTGGAGGTGGACGGCCGCCCGGCGCTCGACCTGACGCCGGACAGCAGCGAGGGTCCGGCGCTGGTGGCGGTGGTCCCGTCATGAGGCGGGTACTTCTGCCGCTGTTGCTGGCGCCGGCGCAGGCGAGGGCTCGGGCGTGCTGCATCCGCCCAGCAGCGCCGCCGCCGAGCTGTGGGCGCAGCGTCCCGTCGTACTCACCTTCTTCAGCTCCTGGTGCACCACCTGCGCCAGCAGTCAGGCCGCGCTCAGTGAGCTTGCCCGCAGCTATCGGGACCGGGTGGTCTTCGTCGGCGTGGCCGGCGCGGACCAGGCCGACGAGGTCCAGGACTACCTCCGCGCTCACCGGGTGGAGTACCCGGTCGTCCTGGACGACCAGCAGACGATCTGGCGTTCGTACGCGGTGCGGGAGCCCCCGGCCGTCGTGCTGGTGGCCAAGGGTGGCGCCCTGCTCCGAGGCTGGCCGGGTGGGCTGGATGCCTCGACACTCGACCAGCGGCTGAGGGAGCTGGTGCTGGCCGACCAGCCGTAGTTTCGTCGCGCAGGCACCTCGGTGCGGCCCGCGTCGAACCACACCCGGTGAAGTTCCTACACGTGCAGGTGGTGGCACAGGCCGTCGGCTCGTAGCGTACGCAGCCTCGGACACATCAAGGAGATTGCATGCCTACAGTGGGAACGCGCTGGCGCACAGGCGTGGCCGTACTGTCCGCGACTGTGCTCGCCGCCCTCGGCGCGGCGCCGCAGGCGCTGGCGGCGGACGGTCCGCCGTCGATCGTCGTCCAGGACGGCGTCACCCAGCCGGTGTTCGGCTACGCCGACGCCATCCGGGAACGCCTGTTCATCGACTCCACCTTCGACAGCGACAACGACGGTCTGCGCGACATCATCGCGTTCGACCTGATGCGGCCGGCGGCCACCGCGCAGGGGCTCAAGGCCCCCGTGGTGATGGACGCCAGCCCCTACTACTCGACGGTCTGCCGAGGCAACGAGTCCGAATGCAAGGCGGACCTCGACGGCGACGGGCTGCTCGACAAGTGGCCGCTGTTCTACGACAACTACTTCGTGCCGCGCGGCTACGCGGTCATCCTGCTGGACATGGTCGGTACCAACAACTCCACCGGCTGCCCGACCACCAACGCCAACCAGGACAACCTGAGCGCCAAGCAGGCCATCAACTGGCTCAACGGCCGGGCCACCGCCCGCAACGCCGCCGGTGAGGTCGTCAAGGCGGACTGGCACAACGGCAAGACGGGGATGATCGGGAAGTCGTACGACGGCTCGCTGGCCATGGCCACGGCGGTAACCGGCGTGAAGGGCCTGACCACGGTCGTGCCCATCAGCGGACCGACCGAGTACTACGACTACGTGCGCAGCAACGGCGTGGTCACCCGTGGCAACAGCTACGTGGCGTCGCTGGCCAACACCGTCACCAACCCCGAGCGCCGGGAGTACTGCAAGCCGGTGCGCGACGCGATAGGCGCCGCCGACGGCGACGAACACGGCGACTACACGGCCTTCTGGAACGAGCGCAGCTACGTCAAGAAGGTCCCCAACGTCACCGCCAGCGTGCTGCTCTACCACGGCCTCAACGACGACAACGTCCGACCGGACCACTTCAGCAAGTTCTGGTACGCCCTGGCGGAGAACAACGTGCCGCGCAAGCTGTGGCTGTCGCAGGAGGGTCACGTCGACCCGTTCGACTCGCGCCGCGCGGTGTGGGTGTCGACGCTGCACCGGTGGTTCGACTTCTGGCTGCAGAACGTCGCCAACGGCATCATGGACGAGCCGCGGGTGGACCTGGAGCGGTCCGCCGACGTGTGGGAGACCCACGCCGACTGGCCGATCCCCGGCAAGGCGGACACGGAGGTGTTCCTGCAGCCCGGCACCACCGGCGCGGGCGGTCTCGGGCTGGTGCCCACCGCGAAGCCGGCGACCGGCGCGTTCCAGGACAGCCGCACGCAGAGCCAGAACACCATGATCCTCAACCCGGACGTGGTGCAGCCCAACCGGCTGGCCTTCCTCTCCGCGCCACTCTCCGCGCCGCTGCACATCTCCGGCACACCCACAGTGCAACTGCGAGCCTCTGCCGACCAGACCGACACCAACCTCGGGGCGATCCTGGTCGACTACGGCACCGACGAGCGGGTCGCGCACCGGGCCTCCGGCGAGGGGATCATCACCCTGACCACGGAGGACTGCTGGGGTCAGAGCAGCCCGACCGACGACGGTTGCTACAAGCAGACCACGAAGCGGGTGGCCACGGCCGACTACGAGCTGGTCACCAAGGGCATCATGGACGCCCAGAACCGGCAGTCGATCCGCGTCGCCGTGCCCCTGGTGCAGGGGGAGTCGTACAACTTCAGCTTCCCGCTGCTGCCGGAGGACTACGTCTTCAAGCCCGGCCACCGGATCGGCGTGATCATCGTGGCCAGCTACCCGCAGTACTCCAGCCAGGCGGACACCACCGCCGCGAATCTGCAGGTCGCGCTGAAGAGCAGCAACATCGTCCTACCCGTGGTCGGCGGTACCGCCGCCGCGCACGCCGCCGGCCTCTGACCGGCTGACCGGCGGGCCGCCACGCGCGGCTCGTCACCGGGACGGCCCGGCGATCAACCCTCCGGCGAGGGCCGACGATCGCCGGGCCGTCTCGCTGCCCGCACCTGGCTGCTGCGCGGTGCAGACTCGACGAGTACTGGTAAGCGGCCGCCTGGGAGACCCCGTACGCTGGCTTGGTGATCGACTTCCGCGCGGCAGTTGAAGCACGCGATCCCGATGCCATCACGGCGGCCCTTGCCGACGATGTGGTCTTCCGCAGCCCGGTGGCGTTCAAGCCTTACCCGGGAAAGGCCATCACCGCAGCGATCCTGCGCGGCGTGCTGCGGGTCTTCGAGGACTTCCGGTATGTCCGTGAGCTGAGCGGCGACGGGGGTCGCGATCACGCGCTGGTGTTCGAGGCGAAGATTGGCGACGTCGCCATCGAAGGTTGCGACTTCCTGCACCTGGACGAAACCGGCCTGATCGATGAGTTCACGGTCATGGTTCGCCCACTGTCCGCCGCGCAGACTCTGGCCGCCGCGATGGCCGCCCAGTTCGAGCAGATCCAGCGTGAGGCGACCGCCGGTTAGCTCGGCCGCAGCCGGTCGCTCGTTGCACGCCTCCGTCTGGTCCACACTCCCCAGGTCGATGATCTAGCACGAGCGCCGGGCCACGACCGCGCCGGCAGCAGCGGAAGTGCCACCGCCGGCGCGGCCCGACGTCAGAGCCGGGAGGTGAAGGTGGCCAGGAAGCGGTGCGGGGTGACGACGCCGGCGTTGTCGAAGCAGATGACGTCGACGTCGGCGTTCGTGGTGTACGTCCAGGGCTGGGTGAGGTGGCAGTAGTTGCTACCGGCGCCCTGCGCCACCACCTGGGCGTGTGTCTCCTTGATGCCGACCTGCGGGAAGGTCGCCAGATAGCGGCCGGAGGGCGCCAGCGGCGCCACGGTGTTCGCGCCGACGCCGAGCACCGAGTTGTCGTTGGTCGGCCCGCCGACAGCGGTACCCAGGTAGCCGAAGTACGAGGGCGGGCCGAGGGAGCCGATCACCGGCCGCCGACGGTGGTACGAGAGGACGAAGTCGGTGTTGATGAACGCGCCTGCCTGGTCGTAGCAGAAGACGTACACCTGCACGCCGGTGCCGACCGCGCTCCAGGAGTAGACCTTGCAGCGGCGGGGACCGGCGTTCGGCTGCACGGCGGTGACCTGCACGTTGCCGGCGAGCAGATCGGCCAGTCCCACCCCGGGCAGCCGCACCAGGTACTGCCCGACGCCCAGCGGCCCGACCGTGTTCACGCCGCCGGTGGAGTTGTACGACTGCGCCACCAGGCCGCTGCTCCACTGCACGTACGCGTGGGAGGTGCCGGCCGGCAGCACGCCCGAGCTGGTCGTCCAGAGCACTGTGAACGGAGTGTCGTCGCGCGTGCCGCCCGGTTTGTGGCACTGCACGTCGACGATCTCGTCGGTGCCGGACTGAAACCAGCGGACCACCTCGCAGTAGTGACCGGTCCGGTTCACCGGGGTCACGTGCGGCACGCCGCGTGAGCTGGCACCGATCTGCGGGAAGCGGACCTGGAACCGGCCGGGTGCGAGCTTGATGCCGTCGGCCCAGGCGGCCGGGAAGGCGGTCTTCCAGCTGCCCCACTGCCGGCTGGTGTCCAGCACGGTCCAGACCGGCACTGTGGGGTCCTTGACGTACGCGAAGCCCCAGCGGTCGGCGGTGGCCGCCGCAGCCGGCGTCGGCGGCGCGAGTGCGCCGGCGGCCAGGACGGCGGCCAGTGCCGTGGTGACGAACGATCGGAGACGCATCTGTTCCTCCAGTCGACGGGAACATGTCGGAGAGGAGTGTGCGCGTAGTGACGTGATGGTCACAGTCGGCTACATCGCGCTCTGGTGTCGGCTGTCCGCCACTCGTGGCCCAACTTCTGAGCAGTGCAACCGAGACCTCAGGCAGCCCCGGGATCGGTGCCCCGGACGGCGGATCCGGTGAGCGACGCGGAGCAGCCGGCGCCTGACCGCCTGCTCGGCGGAGGTGGTCGGCCAGCTGGCGCACCGCGTCAGTGAACGCCTCCTCGGATTCGCAGGGCCGGTGTCCTTTGATCGGCGGCGGGAAGATGTCGCCGGTCGGAGGTGTGACGCCGTAAGGGTCGCGAAGCCGACGGTCCACCGTCGCCTCCCGGTCGCACGCCGCGATGAGAGCGGCGATCAGATAGCTGCCGACACCGATGCTGAAGTTGACGAAGCTGACCGGCAACCCGACGTAGCGCTGGACCAACTCGCCGGGAGGCGTCGGCAGCAGGCCGAGCGCGACCGCTGCTATGCCGATCCCGGCGAGGCAGGCGTAGAGCACCGCAAGGCGTGTACGAGGCTCACACCGACCCGCTCGGGTGATCCGACGGCGCCCGTGTGGCGCAACGGGCGTACTCCGCGAAGGCAGGTGCAACCCCGTGCTCGTAGCGCGACGCTTCGTGCCTGTTACCGGGGGTGGACCGACCCGACGGAGGAATGGGATCGCGACGCCTACCAAGCGGTGGGTGGTCCGCTGGCATTCTTCGTGTATCGACTCGACGGCCGGCCCGGCGTGGTACCAATACCCAGATAGGCGAAGCCGGCAGGAATGGGCGGCCCATGTCGACAAGGGCAGCAGCGCTGCTTCGGAAACCCGGGCAACCGCAGCGACCGAGCCTTCTGGAACTCTTCTTCGACCTGGTCTTCATCTTTGCCCTCAATCGGGTCTCGCAGCGGCTGGTCGAGGAGCTTACCGAGCAGCGAGTCGTCCTCGTCGAGGCTGGCGATACGCTGCTGTTGCTGCTGGCCTTCATGGTGCTGTGGTTCGTCACGGCGTGGGTTACCGACCTCTACGATCCACAGCGGCCCCAGCTTCAGGTGCTGGTCTACACGGCCATGCTCGGCGCGCTGGTGATGGCAGTCGCGGTGCCGCACGCGTTCGGTGACAGAGGTCTGGCCTTCGCTGGTGCGTACGTCGCCGTCCACATCATCCGTGGGCTGGTCATCGTGCCGACGCTGCGCGGCCACGAAGCTCAGCGCCGAGCGGCTGGAGTGTTCTTCTGGTTCACGTTGTCGGCCGTGCCGTGGATCGCCGGCGCGATCGCGACGGATCTGGCCCGCAGCCTGTTGTGGACGCTCGCGATCGCCATCGACGGCGCGGCACTGCTGCTGTTCTATCCCGCGCCGTGGTCCCGCCCCACCCAACGGCAATGGCCCGTCCTGGCCGAATACCTGTCTGAGCGCTACCGACAATTCTTCATCATCGCCCTCGGCGAACTTATTCTGACGACCGGGTCGGCCTACAGCGACACCTCGTTCCGACAAGGAGGAGCCGCGGCAGCCTTCGCGGTTTCATTCATCACGACTGTGCTGCTGTTTCGCGTCTACGTTTTCAGGGCGGGCCAACTGTTGCCCGAAGCCATCAGAGCCGCCGCTGAGCCCGCGCACCTCATCCGGGAGGCTTTCCTCGCGCACGTACTCATGGTGGCCGGGATCGTCGCTGTTGCCGTCGGATATGAAATTGTGATCGAACATCCGTTCGGGCACACCAACGCGGCGTGGATCCTCGTTGTCCTCGGCGGACCGATGCTCTTCCTGATCGGACGAGCCCTGGTGGAACATGCCGTATTCGCCCGGGTGTCCCACTCCCGGATCGTCGGCGCGCTGGCGCTTGCCGGCGTCTCGCCGTTCATGATCCTTCTGCCGCCGCTGGCCGTGGCCGTCACCGCCGTCGTCGTCCTCGCCGGCATCGCGGCTTCCGACGCCGTCCACGCTAGAGGGAAACCGCCCGAACGGCCGCACCCGGCCAACTCCAGGCCGTGAGCGGCGGACGCGCCCTAGCTTCGCGGCAGCACGGTGATGGCCGCGACGGCGCTGTTGACGACGGTGGCCGTCACGGTGCGGGTCACGGCCGCCGCCGCGGCGTCGGCGCCCCAGTCGCCCCGCTCGAGTTCCTTGGCTCGGCTGATCACCGGTGACGTCCAGGGGATCTCGCGGTGGAACTGCGGGAGCGTCCCGCTCGCCGAGAGCAGCGCCGCCAGCGCGGCAACACGGGCCTGCGGCTCCGCGCCGTCCACGAGGACCCGTCGAACGTCGGCGAGCAGGCGGGCCCGTCGTTCGGTTCTGCCGTCGCGCAGGGCCGTCGTCCGGAACAGGCCGAGCACCTTACGGGGCTCCTGGTCGATGTCGCCTCGCGCGATGAGCCGCTCCAACACCGGCTTGCGCAGGGCGGGACCGATCGCGGCCAGGGCCGTCTGCACCCCCCTCGGTTTCTCGGCGAGGTAGTCCCACGCCGGGCGCAGGAGACCGTCCGATGGTGGGTGACCCGCAACGCTGCTGACCCGCCCTCGGCCCTCGGTGGTCAGGTGACCGCCGAGGGCGAGGTCCGCGAGAACCGCCCCGCCGAGGACGTAGAAGAGGGTGTTCTCTCCCGCGATGGTCCCGGACCTGGGTTGGAACAGGAGCAGCAGGAGATCTTCCACCAGGGTCGGCGCGTCCAACCGGGCTTCGGTGGTCATCGGCGGGGCTCCCAGCGGAAGAGTCGGGTGGCCAGAGCGACGGCGACGACGACCCAGCCGAGCGTGGGCGCGAGCAGGAGCAGGGAGTCGGTCACGGCGACGCCGCCGTTCCAGGCGTTCATGGTCAGTTCAGTGGCCGCGCCACCGGGCAGCAGCCGCTTGAGCGCGGCGAGATTCTCGGTGCCGGTGATGCCTACCCAACTGGCCACGGAGATCACGCCGAGGGAGACGGGAAGGGTGGTGACCTGGGCGTGTTCGGGTGAGTTCGTCAGCCCGGCGGTGGCCAGCGCCAGGGCGATCATCATGGCCAGGGTGGCGGTGGTCGCGACCACGAGCAGGGCGATGTTCGCCGGTGCGCTGGCGACCACGGCGAGGGCGGTCAGGATCGCGGTCACCTGCACGCCGGCGAGGACGACGACGGGTAGTAGTAGGCCGGCGAGGATGGTGGTGTCGGTTGCGGCGGTGGAGCGCAGGCGTTTGAGGAAGAGGTTCTGGCGTCGGGAGGCGAGGGTGGTGACGGCGGTGGTGTAGAGGCCGAAGGCGGTGATCGTGAACAGGATGATCGCGGCGATGTAGCCGAGGCTGCCGAGGCCGGCGAAGGTGTCGTGTTGGCGGACGAAGTAGGCGCTGACGACGACGGGGATGATGAGGCTGGTGATCAGCACTAGTCGGTTGCGGAAGATCTGGATCAGTTCGCTGGAGGCGATGGACAACACGGTGGCGCTCCTGTCGAGATGGCGGGTCAGTTGTTGATGGCGCGGAAGACGTCGTCGAGGCGGGTTGGCCCGGCCGCCAGGTCCCGCAGGTCCATGGCGTGGTCCTGTGCCCAGCCGAGTAGGAGGTGCAGGTCCTTCTGCAGCTCGAAGGTCTCGATTACGACCTTTCCGTCCACGTCGACGGCGGCCTGCAGCGGCAGCGCCGGTGCCGGTGCCGGTGCGGGGATGGTGAAGCGGATGACGGCGGGCAGGGTGCGGGTCAGTTCGGTAACGGTGCCTTCGCGGTGCAGGGTGCCCTGGTGCATCAGTCCGATGCGGTCGGCGCGTTGTTGTGCTTCTTCCAGGTAGTGGGTGGTGAGCACGATGGTGGCGCCGTTTTCGCGGAGTCGGTCGACGCTCGTCCAGACGGCGTCGCGGGACTGGATGTCCAGGCCGGTGGTTGGTTCGTCGAGGAAGATCAGTTCTGGGGTGCCGTAGACGGCGGTGGCGAAGTCGAGTCGGCGTTTTTCCCCGCCGGAGAGCTGCGCCACTTTGCGGCGGGCTCGGCTGCTGAGGTCGACGAGGTCGAGTACCCGGTCGACGTCGTCGGTGCGTCCGGTGAGTCGGCCGATCAGGCCGACGGACTCACGGACGGTGAGGTCCGGGGAGAATCCGCTCTCCTGGAGCATGACACCCATTCGGGGACGTACCGCTCGGCGGTTGTCGGGGCTGTGCCCGAAGACGCGTACGGCGCCCGAGGTTGGCCTCCGGTGTCCCTCGACAACCTCCAGGGTCGAGGTCTTTCCGGCTCCGTTGGTGCCCAGCAGTGCGTAGAGCTCTCCGGGCCGTACCTCGAAGGAGAGGTCCTTGACGGCGTGGAAGTCGCCGTAGGTGAGGTTCAGCTGTTCGACTTCGATCACGGGTGTGGTGGACATGCACCTATGACAGCGCGGGCGCGGCCGACCCGTCAGTGGCACCACGTCATCACCGCATGTGACGTGGTGTCACTGGTCGGCGCCCCTGGCTGCCGGATACTGGGGTGGTGACCGGGAGATCGCCGCGCTTCACCGAGTCGACGCAGGGAAGGCTGCGCCGGCTCAACCTGGCCACGTCACTGCCGCCGGTGGTGTTCGCCGCGGTGGTCCTGCTCTACACCGATGCGCGTACCTGGTGGCACGTCGTCGTGCTGGCGCCAGGGGCCGTGGCGGCCGTGGTGGCCTTCGAACGGTGGACGGCCAACGACCTCGCCCGGGTCGCGCTGCCCTGCCTGGTCGTAGCGGCAGCGGTCTGGCCGCTCGGAGTCCTGGTGACCGGCAGCCCCAACGCCTACTGGGGTTTCTGCGCCGTAGGTTCGCTTGCCCTGCGCGAGGTGCGACGACGCCGGAAGCTGGTGATGGCCGGGCTGTTCACCTACGTCGCCGCCGTCGGCGCGGCGCGGCTGCTGGTGCAGCGAGACGACATCGGTCACGTCCTGGTCACCTACGTTCTCATCCCGACCGCCCTCACCGTCGTCGTGACGGCCTTCACCGTGGTGGGCGAGCGGTTCTACGACCTCATCCGGGAGCTCGAACAGACCCGGGAACGCGAGGCGGAGCTGGCCGTGGTCCGGGAGCGCGTACGGTTCGCCAGCGACCTGCACGACATCCAGGGCCACACCCTGCACGTGGTCAAGCTGAAGATCGCCCTGGCCCAACGACTGCTGCTCCGCGACGCCGCTCGGGCGGAAAGAGAGCTGCGGGAGACGTACACGCTGGTCAGCGACACCATCGCGCAAACCAAGGAACTCGCCTACGCCCAACGGCGGCTCAACCTCACCGCCGAGATGGAGAACGCGAAGAACCTGTTCGAGGCCGCCGGCATCCGGGTCCGGGTGACCCGGGAGGCCGAGGTCGATGCCCGCGCCAGCGAACTGCTCGGGCAGGTGCTGCGGGAGACGACCACGAACATCCTGCGGCACGCGCAGGCCACCCAGGTGCAGATCACGCTCGCCGCGTCGGGCATCACCATCGTCAACGACGGCGTGACCGCCACCACGGCCCCCGAACTCAGGGGACTGGCGGCACTGAGGCAACGGGTGGCGGGCGACGGGGGTGAGCTGACCGTGGAACAGAAGGACGGGCGGTTCCTGACCGCCGCGGTCTTCCCACCCACTCGGGCCGACGCGGCCCCGACGGTCAGCGGGAAGGACGGCCGATGACCACCATCGTGCTCGCCGACGACGAGGCGCTGCTGCGCACAGCCCTGGCCGCGCTGCTGCCGATGGAGGGCGACATCACCGTTCTCGCCGAGGCGCAGGACGGCCGGACGGCAATCGACGCCACCCTGCGGCACCGGCCCGACGTACTGGTCATCGACCTGGAGATGCCGGGCGTGGACGGCCTGGGCGCGGTCGCCGAGATCCGCCGCGAGCGACCGGAGCAGGTGATCCTCATGCTGACCCGGCACGCCCGCCCCGGCGTGCTGCGCAAGGCGCTGAAGCTCGGCGTCCAGGGCTTCGTCAGCAAGTCCGCCGAGCCGGCCCACATCACCTCGGTCATCGCCACCCTGCACTCGGGAAAACGCTGGATCGACCCGGACGTGTCCGTGCTCGCCGTCACCGAGGACTGCCCCCTCACCGACCGTGAAGTCGACGTCCTGCGGGTCACCGGCGAGGGCTACTCGGTCGCCGACATCGCCGCTCGGCTCCACCTCGCTCCGGGCACCGTGCGCAACTACCTCTCCAACGCGATGCGTAAGACCCAGACCCGGACGCGCCACGAAGCGGCCCGCTACGCCCGCGAACACGACTGGCTGTAGACGCGTCCATCGTCGCGGACCGCGAGTTCCGGCTGGTTGGTGGCCTTCGCTGTCGACGCCGGCGCGGGCCGGACGGTGGGGTACCAGGCGAGGCCGGCGCTGCTGGCTACGACAACGCCCTGACCGCGCGCAGCGGCGCTGCTGGTGGGTGCTGGGATCGGTGTTGTGGCGCTGGTCGCGCCCGACGCCCCGGGCTGGACCGCCTTCGGCGTCACCGGTACGACGGTCGGCATGCTGGTGATCGTCGTGCTGAGCACCCCGGTGCAGGCCGTCGGCGAGGAGTTGATGTTCCGAAGTGCCGTGCTGCCCGCCGCCGCGTCCTGGGTGCGTGCGGTTCGCCCGGCCCTGGTCGTCGGGCTCGTCGTCTCCGGCCTGGGCTTCGCCGTGGTCCACGGCTCGGCTGACCCCTGGCTCTTCGGTTACTACACAGTGATCGGCATCAGCACTGGCCTGATGGCCGTCGTCAGCCGCGGCATCGAGGCACCGGTCGCCTTCCACGTCGCCAACAACGTCCTGTTCACGACCGTCAACACGGTGATGGCCGACGGCGAGGCCTTCGCGATCGACCGGTCCACCGACTCCGGTGACGCGTCCCTGCTGATCCTCGGCGCCGTCAACGTCGCCATGGTGGTGCTGGTCTGGCTGCACGAGCGGCGAGCCCGGGCCACACGAGCGGGCTAACCGGCCCGAGCGATCAAATCGTCAGTAGTCGGTGAAGGCGTTCACCCAGGCAGGCAGCTGTTCGGACGGGAGGAAAGCCCGGAGGTCGCCGACTGTCTGGGTCGCCGTGCCCCACACCTCGTACGGGCTCCCCGCGCTGATCGGGGTGCGGTCGTGCAGCAGTCCGTGCAGCAGCTCCAGCGTGATGTCATCCACCCGGCCGTGGAGCCGGGCGGTGTGCATCAACGCGAGCAGGCCCTGCCGGCGGGTCTCCGGATTCCGCGAGCGTAACCCGCGGGCGACCCTGGCCAGGACCGCGTCGGTGTCGGGGTTGTTGTAGACCAGAGCGATCAGTGCCGCCCCGACGTGCTCTTCCCCGCGGTCGAAGGCCGCGTCGATGTCCGTGGGCTCCTGGCAGCGGTTGAGGTTGCTGGCCCGCTCCCAGTCAAGGTCGACGGGCTCGGCGTCGTCGCCCTCCGGTGCACTGTCGCCCGCTGCCGCATAGATCACCGGCCGAGTGTCCGCCAAGGCGGGCAGGACATCCAGCAGGGCGGTCAGCAATCGCCGCCCGACCGCCGGATCGGCGACCGATAGAGCAGTGGTCCGTTCAGCACGCCGGTGGTGCGGGCGGTGACTGGCGGCCGGACGGATGACTCCCTTTGGTCCCTTTTAGAGCGCTGACCGCTGCATTTCCAGTTCGCGCAGAACTGTCGAAGTCTTCGTGAGCTGAACGGCCAGCGGCCCGCCGGTGGAGGCATCCGGCAATTCTGCTGATTTCGCTGACGGAGTTGACGAGGCAATTCGCCAGCGCTATGTTCCCTGACGCTGTACAGGATGTTCCTTGTCGCTATACAGCGCATGGCGTCCATGACAGCCGCGGCAGCACACCTGCACAGCTGGGACCTTCCGGCCTGTCAAGGCTCCGGAAGGTGAACCACCACGACCGAGAGGCAAGCGAATGTCGAACCAGAGCCCCGCGCCGGGTTACGTGCCTGCGCCGCCCCCGCAGAAGAAGAGGATGTCGACGGGGCTGAAGATCTTCCTGATCATCGCTGGCCTGTCGGTCATCCTGTGCGGCGGCGGCTTCGTCGCTTGCAGCGCCCTGGTCGGCAAGGCGGCGAGCGACGTCAGCAAGGATCAGGAGGCCAAGGCCGGGCACGTCGTGCTGAAGACGTGCGAGATCGACTCGGCGGACAGCGACCTCCTGCCGAACGTGAAGTTTGACCTGGAGGTGAACAACTCCAGCGAGAACCAGAACACCTATTTCATCGACGTCTTCGTGTACGACGCCAAGGGCACTCGGGTCGGCAACACCAGCAGCATCGTGTCCGACGTGCGGCCGGGCCAGAAGGCCGTCGAGCAGGGCTCGATCCTGCTGAGCCAGAAGGTCACGGGCAAGATCACTTGCAAGGTCGACAAGGTGTCCTGATACGGCTGCACCGGATCGCGCCGATCACGCTGGCCGGGCTCGCGCTCGGGCGGGCGCGCTCGGCGGCGGTGACGCCAGACAGGCGTTGCGCCGATGTCCACCGACTCGTCTCGGTCCAAGAGCACTGCCGAAGTCCGGGTGTACCACCCGAGGGCAGCAGTTCGAGCAGACGCTCGGCCCAGCGAACGGCCCCCAGCAGGCTGCTGGGGGCCGTTCGGCATTTCTGCTACGCGGTGCCGGGGTGGCCCTCAATGCGCTGAGGCGTCCGGCCGTGCCCCGGTGCGCTGTCCGCCACGAGTCCGTCGAGGACCGGGGTGTTCTCATCTTCAGGCACCTCGATCGGGTCAGCCAGGGGATCCCCGGCCGGGAGGTCGCCGGGCTGAGCCGGCCCCTGCTCCGGCTCACCTCCGCCGATGCCCTCCTGCGGCTGACCGGCCGACCCGTCATCCACCGGCTCGTCCGGCCCGGTGGGCTCGACTACGGGGTCCATCGGCCGGCCCGGCTCGTCGCCAGCCCCATTGCCAGGGGCCTCACCCTCGGGTATGTCGGCACCGGGCGTCTCGTCGCCGGGCGCGCTGCCGGGAACCTGGCCACCGGGCTCACCGTCGGTCGGCGGCTGGTCAACCGGCGCCTCGTCCCCGGTACCGGTCGTCGGCGGTGGAGTTGGTCCGGTGACCGGCGGGGAGGCTGGAGGGGGAGCGGGCATCGGTGGCGGCTCGGCCGGAGTCGCCGGGGGAGGCGGGATCACTCCGGGCACTGGACCTTCCTGGACTGGCGCGAGCACCTCCTCAGCCCCGCCCGGACCCGGCGTGACCTCGACCGGGGTCGTCGTAGGGATCGGCAGCGACTCATCGCCCACGAGAATCCGAGCCGCCGCCTTGCGAATCATCTCGTCCACGTGGGCCATCTCGCGGGCGTTCGACTCCGCCCGGCGTGGTGCGGGAAGCAGCCCCATCTTGAAGGCCACCTCGGAGATGTCCGCCGGCAGGACAACGTCCTCGCTCAGCCGCTCGGCCCACTGCTGTAACCGGTTCCGATCGCTGCCGTACATGAGCCACCGGTCGCCGACGACGAGGTCCGGCAGCAGAGCCTTGTCCGTTGGGCTCGTCTTGATCCACGCCTGCACGCCACCCTCGGAGGCGAAGACCTTGAGGGTGTTGCGGTGCTGCAGACCGGTCTTGGCGTCCCGGTAGGTGAAAATGAAGGTCAAGGAGTTCGGCCCAACCCACGCCTCGGCGTGCATCACCGTGCCGTCCGGAGTGGTGCAGGTAGCCACCAGGTCGGAGTTGTCGGTGCCCTGGCAGTCCCAAGCGGACCCGACCTCCATCCGACTGAACACGGGGTTCTGCCAGGCTTCGGCGGCGGCCACGGGCGTCGACCCCGCGCCTTGGACGAGCGGCACGACGACCACCCCCAGGGCGGCCGCCGCGGCCATGGACGTCAGCTGCATGCCGGCACGGCCGACCCTGCTGGCGGCGTGCCGGCCGCTCTTGGACCGGCGCTCCCGCCGGCTTGGTTTCGGGACGGCGAGGGGAGTCGTGGAGGGCATCGCGGCCTCGATCCAGTGCCCGACGGCGTCGGGATGGACCTGGGGCAGCGCTGTTCGAATGACCTCTGCCATGTCCTCACGGGTCAGGACTGGATCGACGAAAATGACCTGCTCATCGGGCAGGGTCACACATGTCGAGCCGGTCTTCAACCGGACGATCTTCAAGGTGCAACCTCGGGGAGGGGGGATGGGACGGGGCGGTGCCGGCGAACCTTACTTCCTGGACCGCAGGTACGCCTGAACAACGGTTGCCACCGCGTCCAGCTCGTGTGGCTCCAGTTCTTCGATGTTCGCGATGATCATTTGTTTGGTCGGGTCGTCCGGTAGCGCCCGCTCCCAGACGTGGTAGCCGCACGCTGACTGGGCTGCTCGGGTCACTATCGCCAGGTCCAGGTCCAAGCCGCGGGCCAGGCCCTCCAGCGTGCCCGCCTCGGGCATCGCCTTCAGCGGCTTGGTAGCGAGGTTGTAGACCGTCATGTGACTTTTAAGGCCACCGCTCTCGGCGATTGCCCGGTAGCTCGGGTTGCTCAGCTGCCTTCGGCGTTCTTCGATGAGGTTCGCGAGCGCCATGCCGGCGACCGTCTGATCTGGCATCAAGACCTCTTCGCGGGTGGATGGACGATCAGGCTGAGGGTCGGTACCGGCGTTGCGGCACGGGTAGTGAACTGTTCTTCGGGACTGTACAAGATATTCCGAAAGTTTCCACTCTGCGCCCTTATACGGTGCGCTGGCGAGGCCGGTGACGCCGCTGGTGCGGCCGCCGCTCTCAACCCTGATGTCGCTGGAGGCCTCGCCGATCACCGGAGTGAGGCGTACCGTCGTCCGCGCGGGCGATCTCCTGCCGCAACAGCGCTGCCTCGTCGTCGCGGTCGCAGAGCAGCAGCACCGTGAACTCTGGCTGGCCGAACGGGCTGGCCCAGTGATGTACGGCCTGCGACAGGATCCGGAACAGTGTGTGCCGATCCTCGGCACTGCTCGACAGCACCCGGGGCGCGTTCTCGACGACGATGAGATACCCGTCCGCGGGCAACCAGTTCAGATCGCGGAGACAGTCGGACAGCGCGGCCCAGTTCCAGCCGAAGTAGCCCGGAAAGAACAGCGCGTCGGAAAACTCGTAGAAGGCGTGGTCCGCGTCCGTCATCCTCGTCCCGTCAAGCCGGGCGACGACGAACCTGCCCGCTGCCGGTAACACCGCCGCCAGCTCGACCAGGGCACTGCGCGAGCAGACCACGACCTGATCGGTGGAGCCGTTCCACCGGCTGCTCATCCCACGATGACCAGGTTGGCCATGTCGACGACCGGCCGGTAGCCGAGGGCGGCGTAGATCCTGTTCGACGTCGGGTTGGCTTGGTCGGTGAACAGGCAGACCCGCGCGCCCTCGGCCTGGATTCGGCGGGAAACCTCGGCTACCGCGTTGCTGGCCCAACCGCGCCCCCGCTGGGCCGGCGGTGTGTACACCGGGCCCAGGCGGGCCACCCCGAACGACGGTGGGTTGGCACCGGTGAGGTGCACCGGCTCTCCGGTCTCGTCGAGCCAGAACCACAGCCGTCCGGCGTGGATCCGACGCAGCACCTCCGCGTGGTCGGGCGCTTCGTGCGCGCTGGCACCGCGCGGGCGGCCCGCCTGTTCGTCGGCGTCGCCCACGAACGCGGTGAGCCACTCGGTGACCAGTCCCGCGTCGTCCTCGGTCGCGGCCACCAAGCCGCCAGGCACTGGTGGCGGCCACGTCAGCTCGCCGAGCTCGTGCAGCCGTGTGTGCAGGGAGACCTGGACTTCACCCCCGCCGAGCCGGGCCAGCGTGGTGGCGCACAGGTCGACCGCGGGCCGGGCCCCGTTGACCGCGAGGACCTCCTCCCCGCGATCGTGCAACGCGTGGGCCAGCGCAACGGCCGCCTCGTCGGGCATGGGCAGCAGGAATGGCGGATAGGGGGCATACGGCGCCGAGCGCATCCCGGCACCGACCACGGTGCCGGAGTCGTCGCTGACCACCAGCCACCAGTTGCGGTCGGGCTGCGGGATCCCCTCGGCTCGCTGTGACAACAGCCGGTGCGCGATGGTGGTCACGACTGTGCTGACGACCGGATCGGTGCCGAGGTAGTCGCCCGCAGCGGCCAGGAACTCGCCCGGATCGCTGAGGAATCGCAGCCGTATTCCGGTCCTCGGGACAATGCTCATCCGCGTACGCTAGCCACCGCCTACCACATCGACACACGAATTTTGTGCGGCCGAGGACCTGTAAGCGCCGGAACAACCGTGCGGCGGGCCCACGGTTGGTGCCGGCCCGGCGGACCCGGCGCGACGCCGGGTCCGCCCGTTCCAGACGTGCTGGATCTCGCAGTGCCGCTGGTCGATCTGCACACCCTCGAAGAGGTGCTGTGCGGAGTCAGAGGGCGGCGAGCCTGAACTGCTGGTTGGTTTGTCCGTGGCAGTCGTAGAGCTGGATCTGGGCTCCGTTGGCGGTGCTCCAGGCGTCCAGGCATCGTCCGGACTGGACGTTGCTGATGGTGCCGTTGGAGTTGACGTTCCACTGTTGGTTGGTCTGGCTGTGGCAGCTGTAGATCTGCACTGCCGCGCCGTTGGCGGTGCCTGCCGCGTCGAGGCACATGGTGCCGTACACCTGGAGTTGTTTGTTCGAGGTGTAGGTCCATGCCTGGTTGGTCTGCTTGTTGCAGTTGTAGAGCTGGACCCGCGTGCCGTTGGTGGTCGAGGCGTTGGGTACGTCGACGCACCGGCCGGACTGCGTACCGACGATCTCACTGGCGGAGCCGGGTGGGACGGTCGGCGGATCGGTGGGGGTCGGCGTCGAGGGCAGCAACGGGCAGGTGCTGCGGTAGGTGACCACGCCGCTGGAGTCCAGCAGCGGGCAGAGGAACTGGCTGTACCGTGCGTCGTTGTCGATGAACATCTTGACGAACGGCAGCATGGTCCGGACCATCACCGGGTTCGACCGCCCGACCATGAAGCCATGATCCGCGCCGGCGACCTCCAGGTAGACGCTCTCCGTCGTGGCCGGGAGGCTGTTGTACAGGCCGGTGGCGTAGGACGGGGTGACCACCGTGTCCGCCTGCCCGGCGAAGATCATGGTGGGCACCCGGTCGTTGGCCAGGTTCGACGACGGCGAGTACGGCGCGATGCCGACCACTGCCTTCAACGACGAGCGTCGGGTGGCCGCACTCAGCGCCCCACCGCCGCCCATCGAGTGACCGGCGACCGCCAGCCGGTTGGGGTCGACCCGGTCGCGTACGGGGCTCTGCTGTGTGAGGTAGTCCAGTGCGGCGAGCAACTGGGTGCCTCGGGCCGTGTCGAAGTCGTTGCGGCTGTTGGTCTCGATGCCGATCACGACGAAGCCGTGGGAGGCCAACCACGGTCCCATCCAGGCCAGCTCGGCGGAGAACAACGCGGTGTAACCCGGCGAGATCGCGATGGCACCGAAGGTGCCCTGGCTCGTGTCGGTCGGGTAGTAGATCCGGCCGCCGTTGAAGCCGTACCCGGTCGGGACGCTGACCGACGTGTTGGCGAAGGGGCCGTTCACTGCGGTGACGCTGGTCCGGGTGGGGTCCGGGCCGCGTTGGTAGGGGTTGTCGGCGGCCGACGCGGACCCGGTCGTCAGGGTGATGGTCAGCAGGCCGACCGCGGCGGCGATCCCGGCCGCGGCGAGCTTGAACAGCCGGCCACGAAGGCTGGGCGCCACGTGGTCGGCGGGGGTGTTCCCCGCGGG
>NZ_QGSY01000268.1 GCF_003857035.1 Micromonospora arida | reverse complement strand
ACAGGGCAGTTGGGGGCAGGCCGGGCGACCGGAGCGGCAGCCGAGACAGGGCCGGTCGTGACCACGTACCCTTTCGGCATGTCCACCCCCGCAACGGGCGCGGCCACACTCGCGCCACGCCGGTCCAGCCGGTTCGTTGCCTGGGTGCGCGCGTGGCGCGCCGGGTTGGTGCCCTACGACGAGGTCGCCGACGCCATCGCCGGCGACGAGGAACACCTCGTTGCGGACGCCCCGGGCACCTGGACCGACGTTCCGCTGGGCGCCGCGCTGCCCACCCTGGCCAAGCTCTCCCCGGACGAGATCCGCCTTGTGCTGCCCGCGCCGGGCGACCCGAGGGGTTTGCCCGGACCCGGCGACTTCGCCGGTGCGGCGCTGGTCACGGGCGAGGCGGTGGTCGCCGGCGGGCTCGGGCTGATCCCCCAGGTGCGGCTGCACACCTCCGGCTCGGGAGACTGTTTCGAGACGGTGCTCTGGCGGGTCTACCCGCTGCCGGCCAACGCCCCCGCCGCGTCACTCTCGTTGCCTGGTGCCGCCGAGGCGGAGGCCGAGTTGGCCGCCGCGCTGGCCGAGACGACCGCCGTGCTGACCCGCCTCGACGTGGCCCAGTGGCGGCCCGAGCTGGCCGGTGCGCTGGCCGCGCTCCGCCGCCCGGACGGCACCACCGATCTCCCACCGGGCTTCGACCCGCGGGCCCGCCGGCTCTTCGCCCGGGCCGCGGTGCTCGACCGGGTGCTGGCGTTGGCCGGGCACGCCGCCCCGGGCGGTGCGATCAACAACTACGAGGCGCAGCAACGGGACGCGGCGCTTCGCCCCCTGACCGCTGCCTGCCGGCAGGCGCTGGTGGCCGCCTGCAACGCCCCCC
>NZ_QGSY01000100.1 GCF_003857035.1 Micromonospora arida | reverse complement strand
GCCTCGCGGACCGCTTCGGCCAGCGCGACCAGGTCGTCCGTGGTGGGCGGCGGCGGCTCGAACTCGCCCTCGTGCCGGACGACGTCCCAGCCCCGCGGCGCGGTCAGGCTGCGGGCGTGCGGCTCGCACAGGTCGTACGTGTGTGGCTCGGCGAACGCCGCGAGCGGCCCCACCACCGCTGTCGACTCGTTGTAGACATAGGTCAATGTGGCGACCGCTTGCCGGGGGCAGCCGTTACGGGAGCAGCGCCGTGGTGACCTCACGTGCGGCAGGGTATCTCCATTACCGGGTCCGGCGCATCGCTTCGCGTTGCGACACGCCCGTCATGGTGATCACAGTCGACCGTCCTGGGCGCGCCGCGCCACGGGAGCGGCGCTGCCGCTGACCAGCCCGAGACGGGCGCTACCCTTTGCCTCATGACGAGCCCGGAACACCGCCGCCCCGGCTCCGGCCGGCGTGCGCATCGTGACCGGCACGGGCGCGGCCTGCGCGGACGGCTGGTTCCGGCCACCGTGCCGCTGGCGCGGACCAAGGCCGAGGTCTTCGACGACCTGGTCCTGGACACCGTCGAGACGCTGGAGCGTCGGTTCGCCAAGGAGCTGGCCGGGGTCGAGTTCGCGGTCGAAGATGTCCCGCCGGACCTGAACGTCTACGACTCGGACGTGCTGGAGGACGGCGAGGTCCCGTTGGCCCGGCTGCTGCCCGGCCGCCCAGGCCGGCAGGAGGTGCCGCCGCGGATCGTGCTGTACCGACGGCCCCTGGAGTTCCGGGCGATGGACCGTGAGGACCTCGCCGATCTCGTCCATGACGTGATCATCGAACAGGTCGCGAACCTTCTCGGGGTGGACCCGGACGAGCTCGCCTGAGCCGACCCGACAGCCGACCGCGCGGAGAGTGGGG
>NZ_QGSY01000079.1 GCF_003857035.1 Micromonospora arida | reverse complement strand
ACCCCGCCGACGACCACCCCGCCGCCCACCCCGGGCAACCCGACGCGGTACCTGCTGCCCGGAGGTGGGTTGGGCGCCGCCGGCAGCGCGGCCACGACGACGGTCGCGGCGGCAAACGGAAACCACGACGGTACGCCCACCAACGCCCAGGTCTTCACGGCGACCGGCCTCAACCTCGCCTACGCCGGCGGGCAGACGGCGTTCGACCTGTTCGTGGACGCGGGGACGGCGGTCGGCAACGGCGTGCAGGTGCGGATCTCCTACGACCTCACCGGCAACGGCAGTTGGGAACGGGTGGAGACGCTGCGCTACTTCGCCACCGACCCGGTCACCGGCTACGAGCACTACACGCAGAACGCCGGCCTGTCCTCGGCCACCGGCACGTTGGGCGCGCTGAGCAACGGCACGGTCCGAGTGGAGGTCTGGTCGGCGATCGGCAACAACCCGACAACGGTGGGCATCGGCAACCAGTCGGTGCTGCGGCTTCCGTACTCCTGATCGACAGGTTCGAACGCGACACGACGTCGGCCGGTGTGGAGGACCAGGATCGGTCCCCCGCACCGGCCGACGTCGTGCGGTCAGTCAGTCGTTCTCAGGAGGCGGTGCAGGTGGGCGTGATGCCGGCCCCACTGCCCGTGCCCTGGAAACCGAACTCGGTGACCTGGCCCGCGCCGAGGCGGCCGTTGTAGTCCACGTTGGCGAACCGCACCGTGCCGGTCGAGCCACTGGCCGTCGCACTCCAGGTGTTGGTGACACTCGCACCACTGGCAAGGGTGACACCGACGTTCCACCCGCTCGTGCCGGCAGAACCGGCGGTCACCTTCACGGTGGCCACGAACCCGCCGTTCCACGAGTTCAGTGACACCGACGCCGAGCAACCACCCGTCCCCGGCGGCGGAGTGGTGGGCGGCGGGTCCGTCGGCGGG
>NZ_QGSY01000004.1 GCF_003857035.1 Micromonospora arida | reverse complement strand
TCCGCGGGCCGTGCCGCCTTGGCGCTCGGGTGGCGGGCCCGCCATGCCGCCCAGCCGCGCTCCGCCAGACCGACCACCAGGAAGGTCATCCCCACGTAGGCCCAGCCGACCAGCACGTCGATCACGTAGTGCTCACCCGAGTAGACCAGGGTGAAGGTCATCGCCAGCGGGTACGCGAGCAGCAGCGGCCACCAGCGACGACGGGTGGCGGTCAGGAAGAACAGCACCACGAACAACGCCCACGCGGTGTGCAGCGACGGCATCGCGGCGACCGGGTTGGAGGCGATCTGACCGGCGTTGAGGACGTTTCCGGCGCCGTGCATGCCAAACGCCTTCCAACCCCGGGTCGAGATGCGGGCGACCTCGGTGAGCAGGCCGTTCTGCGCCGCCCACCAGGGCGGGGCGGCCGGGTAGACGAAGTAGGTGACCAGGCCGGCCGCGCAGAGGAAACCCCAGCGCCTCATGTACGCGGCCCAGCGGTGCCGGTCACGCAGCCAGAGCACCGCGGCGGCGGCCAGCGCCACCACGAAGTGGGAGAAGTACACCCAGCTCGCGGCGACATCCCACCAGTGCACCTGCGGGTGGTAGAGGTGCTGCTGCAACCAGACGGTGGGCACCTCACCACCGGTGGCCCAGCCGAACATGAACCGGTCGGCGACGATCAGCTCCATCGCGTGCGGCGTGGCCCCGTTGTCGGCGAACCCGCGCGAAAGGTTGTAGAGCACGAACAGCAGCACCACGGGCACCCAGTCCCGGGCGAAGCGCAGGTGGCTACGCCACGGCCGCTCGCTGTTCCAGGCGATGGTCGCGAGCCAGATCCAGACGAAGGCGTACGCCGGGTCGGTGGGCAGACCGATGGCCAGCCACGCGGCGACGAAGGCGACCGCCCAGACGGTCATGGCGACGACGCGCCGACGACCCCCGTCCGGGGACGCGGGCGGGTCGGTCCGGGCG
>NZ_QGSY01000005.1 GCF_003857035.1 Micromonospora arida | reverse complement strand
CTAGGGCCTGTGTCGAAGTCGGTCACAGCCACTCGTTGATGGCGGCGAGGTGGATGGTGGCCTCGTAGCGGACGGCCAGCTTGTCGAAACGGGTGGCCACGGCTCGGTTGCGCTTGAGGCGGTTGATGCCGCACTCCACGGCGTGACGTTGCTGGTAGATGTGCGGGTCGAAGGCCGGTGGCCGGCCGCCTTTGGATCCTCTGGCCCGCCGGTTCGCGTCCTGGTCGGCCTTGCTGGGGATGGTCGCGGCGATGCCTCGCCGGCGCAGGTAGGCCCGGTTGGCCTTCGAGGTGTACGCCTTGTCGGCCAGGACCCGGTCCGGTCGTGTTCTCGGTCGGCCGGTGACCAGGCGGGGAACGCGGATCGCGGCCAGGACCGGGATGAACTGGGGGCTGTCGCCGCGCTGCCCGGCAGTCAGCACGATGGCGAGGGGTTTCTGGCCTTGCTCGCAGCCCAGGTGCAGCTTCGTGGTCAACCCACCGCGGGACCGGCCGAGCGCATGGTCGGTCGGCTCAACGCTGACACCGCCGGGTGGCTCGGCCTGCAGATCCCCCTTTTCCTCGCCCCAGCCGCATGCTGGTGGGCGCGGGCGCTGGTCGAGTCCACCGACACGTCCCAGGTGATCCTGCCGTCCGCATCGGCGAGGGCCTGCAACGCGGTGAGCACCTGCTTCCAGGTCCCGTCGCGCTGCCACCTGCGGAACAGGGCATACACCGCCGACCAGGACCCGTACTGCGGTGGCACGTCCCGCCACGGCGCACCCACCCGGATCCGCCACCGGATCCCATCGATCAACTGCCGCCTACTCCACAACGACGGTCGACCCGGCCGCTTCGGCGTCGGCAGCAACGGCTCCAGCACCGCCCACTGCACGTCGCTCAGGTCGAACCGCCTCGTCACCGCTAGGGTGTCCACGAGGTCTCCGGTTTCAGGTTCTGCTTGGTCGCTGAACCGTCTACCGGAGACCTCGCCTACTTTCGATCTCCGACACGCGAAGATCCTCAAACCAGCTCAAGCCCTGGCCCAGACTTCGACACGGGCCCTAGC
>NZ_QGSY01000214.1 GCF_003857035.1 Micromonospora arida | reverse complement strand
CCAGCACGCCGGTCACGGTGACCAGCAGTTCCGGCCGGGGCAGTCGGGGCGGGACCATCGCGATCAGGTCGGCGCGGCGCTGGCCGACGAAGTGCGCGACGGCGGTGAGCGTGAACATCACGGCCAGTCCGACGCGCAGCGCGGGATGCCAGCCGTCCAGTGCGGATATGCCGACCAGGCCGGCGATTCGGGCCAGCGCGGTGCCGACGATCAAGGCGATCAGGGGTGCCATCGGAATCCTCCTCCGTGAAACTTTCCAGTGACAAGATTGCGCGTCACGGGTGCATCTTGTCAATGGCAAGATAGGATTCGCGCATGACCGACACCCGCGCCTACCACCACGGCGACCTGCGCCGCGCCCTGCTCGCCGCGGCGCTGGAGGCCGTCGGCGAGGTCGGCCCCGCCGCGCTGAGCCTGCGCGACCTGGCCCGCCGGGCCGGTGTCTCGCACGCCGCGCCCGCACACCACTTCGGCGACAAGGCGGGCCTGCTCAGCGCGCTCGCCGCGCAGGGCTTCGACCTGCTGGCCCAGACGTTGACCGAGGCGGATGACGACCTGTTGGAGGCCGGCGTCGCGTACGTCGACTTCGCCGTCACGCACCGGGCGTACTTCGAGGTGATGTTCCGGCCGGAGCTCTACCGGGCCGACGACGCCGAGCTGATCGCGGCGCGGGGCCGGGCCGGCGCCGCGCTCCGCTCCGGAGTGGCGGCGCTGCCCGGCGGCGGCGCGCCCGCCGACACCGACCGGGACTCGCTCGCGGCCTGGTCGATCGCGCACGGCTTCGCCACCCTCT
>NZ_QGSY01000006.1 GCF_003857035.1 Micromonospora arida | reverse complement strand
AAGGAACTCTTCGCCGGGATGGCCGACGGCGGCCGGGCAGGTCCCGTGCGCCGGACATCGGCGGGCTTGACGTGTGGCCGCCGTCGGCCATCCCGGCGAAGAGTTCCTTGAGTGCCGTCTGCGCATTGATCTTGGGCTGCCAGCCCAGCTCGGTCTCCGCGCGCTCGCTGGACATCAGCGGGGCGTTCAGACCCAGCTCCACCCAGCCCACGTCGACCGGTTGCAGCCGCGCCCGCCAGGTCAGCGCCGCCGCCGCCCGCAGCACCGGCGCGGCGACCGGCACCGTCCAACCATGGAAGTGCCGGGCCACCAGCTCCGGAGTGAGCACCGGGTCCGCGGCGACGTTGAAGGCACCGCGCGCATCACCCAGCACCGCCCTGGCGTACGCGTCGGCCACGTCATCGGCGTGCACCGCCTGCATCCGCAACCGGCGGTTCGTCGGCACCAGCGGGATCCGGCCGAAGCGCAGCAGCCGCACCGGCGCCAACGGGCCGAGGAAGTAACGCGTGATCTCCGCACCGGCGGCCCGCTGGAAGATCAACCCAGGTCGCATCCGCACCACTCGCAGCGTCGGCTGATCCCGTTCGACCCCGTCCAGCAGCGCCTCCACCTCGGCCTTGTGCTCGCTGTACGACGAACCGGGCACACCGGTGGCCGGCCACCGCTCACTGATCGGGTGGTCCTTCGGGCCGGGCGCGTAGGTGCCGACCGACGAGGCGTACACCAGGGCTGGAACACCGGCCTGGACCACCGCGTCGATCACCGCCCGGCTGCCCTCGACGTTGGTCCGGCGCAGCACCCGCTGGTCGTGGCTGGGCTGGATCTGCCAGGCCAGGTGCACCACCGCGTCCGCACCCGCGAACACCTCGGCGAGCTGCCCGACCGCGCTCGGCGCGCCGATGTCGCAGGAGTGCCACTCCACCTGGTCGTACGGCTCGCCGGCATCCGGGCCGGGCAGACGTCGAACGACCCCGGCCAGCTCCACGCCCCGCTCCCGGCGCAGCCGCCGCAGCAGCGCCGTACCGACGTTGCCGCTCGCCCCCACCACCACGATCCGCATGCCCGACC
>NZ_QGSY01000044.1 GCF_003857035.1 Micromonospora arida | reverse complement strand
GGCGGGCTCAACCGGTGGTTGCAACACCCCTTTTGGTGATCTTCGTTGGGGTGGTTATGGCGTCGAGGTTGAGTCCGTTGGAGCGGGAGCAGATTGGGTTGGGTCGGGCTGCGGGTGAGTCGTTGGGGTCGATCGCGCGGAGGTTGGGGCGGTCGGTGTCGACGATCTCGCGGGAGGTGGGTCGGTTCGAGCGTTATGGGCAGCGGTATCAGCCGTTGATGGCGCAGTGGGCGTCGTTTCTGCGGCATAACCGGTCCGGGCGGGTGCCGCGGTTGGCTGTTGTTGGGCCGTTGCGTGAGGTGGTGCTGGATATGCTGCGGCGGCGTCGTTCGCCGCAGCAGATCAGTGCTCGGTTGCGGGCGCAGTTCCCGGACATGCCGGAGATGTGGGTGTCGCACGAGACGATTTACCAGGCGATCTACCTGCAGGCGCGGGGAAACCTGCGTGCGGAGTTGACGCGGCAGGTCGCGTTGCGCTCGGGTCGGGTCGCTCGCCGTCGCCGGCCAGCGTCGGCGGGGGCGGTGCGCTCGGCCCGGCCCTGGGTCGATCTGCGTATCGCTGACCGGCCGGCTGAGGTCGCTGACCGGGCGGTGCCCGGGCACTGGGAGGGTGACCTGCTCGAAGGGGTCCGTCGTGGTGGGCGCGGCGGTTCCGCTATCGCCACGCTGGTGGAACGCGCCACCCGGTTCGTGATCCTGGTCGGACTGCCCGAGGGCAAGGTGTCCGACCACGTCGTGTCTCAGCTGGCCGCCGCGATGACCTGGCTGCCGCAGCGGTTGCGGGCCTCGTTGACCTGGGACCAGGGCGTCGAGATGGCTCGGCACCGTGACTTCACCATCGCCACCGACTGCCCGGTCTACTTCTGCGACCCGCACAGCCCCTGGCAACGCGGCAGCAACGAAAACACCAACGGGCTGCTGCGCCAGTACTTCCCCAAAGGCAAATTCGACTTCACCACCATCGACCAGGCCGGCCTCGACCACGTCGCCGACGAACTCAACGACCGTCCCCGCATGACCCTGGGCTGGGCCACCCCAGGTGAGAAGATGACCCAGCTACTCGGTGTTGCAACCACCGGTTGAGCCCGCC
>NZ_QGSY01000257.1 GCF_003857035.1 Micromonospora arida | reverse complement strand
CCCAACGACTCACCCGCAGCCCGACCCAACCCAATCTGCTCCCGCTCCAACGGACTCAACCTCGACGCCATAACCACCCCAACGAAGATCACCAAAAGGGGTGTTGCAACCACCGGTTGAGCCCGCCGCGCGAACGGAAAGTGTCCAAGATCTGCGGGTGCGGAACGCGGAGATGCCGCTGGCCGGCATCCCGGGTTGGGGGTGCCGGCCAGCGATCGGTGTCGTGCGGTGGTGCTGCCGTGCGGTGGTGCTGGTCTTCGGTGGTGTTGTGGTGGTGCTGGGGTCAGCTGTTCCAGTGCTGGGCGACCAGGTCGGTGGCCTGCTGCTCCCACTGGGCGTAGGCGTCCGGGTAGGCCGACACCTGCACGGTCTGCGCGGGTTTCGCGGAAACGCAGTCAGCGGAGAGCGGCGGGCGCGGCGGTCACTCGGCCACGTAGACGCCGGAGCCGACCACGCCCACCACCAGGCCGCGCGCTTTGAGAGCGTCGATCGCGCGGGCCACCGTGCGCCGGGCGCTGCCGTACTCAGCCGATAGGGCGGCGTAGGACGGCAGGCGCGCGCCGGGCGCAAACTCGCGCTGACCTATTCGGCGCGCTAGGTCGGCCTCGATTTGCGCCGCAGTGTGAGGGATCACGGGTGGCATTCTCCGGCGTACCCGTCCGCGTACCGCTTGCACTCCCTAGCCCGCTTGCACAGGCTGACATGATTGCCCACCTGGCACAGGTGGCACTAGCGTGAGGGGTTCAGCGCGGTACGTGAGCGGACGGGATGGTGACGACATGGCGCGGCACAGACCACCGGTGATCCGTACAGGTCCGGTGCATCGGCGTGATTGGAGTTGGGAGGCATGGGGGCGGCGGTGCACGTGCGGGCTCCCGTGGAAGTGTCCAGATGCGGGCACCGTGCCGCCCCCGGCCGAGCCGTCGGGGCGGGTGGTGGGCCGGTACCCGGTTGCCGGGCCGACCGGGCGGGCCGGCGCCTGTTCGCACCCCCCCAGCTACCCGCCGGTGTGCTGACCGCCGCGATCGGCGGCCCGTACCTGATCTTCCTGCTGCTGCGTGGCCGGCGGCGGTCGTCGTGACGCCTCAAGG
>NZ_QGSY01000007.1 GCF_003857035.1 Micromonospora arida | reverse complement strand
TCGCCGCGCTGGCTGCCTGGACTCGTCGATCACGGAGTTGTGGTGCCTGTTTTGGGAATCCGTGGGCGCTTTGTCGACCACCACAACTCCGTGATCGACGAGGGGCGCGGGGGTTGGACGAGCCGGCACGGGGTTGGGGAGGCGGCATGGAGGGTGACGGAGCGTCTCGCTCAGCGTGACGGGGTGAGGTGTGGTGGTTGGAGGGGGCGGAGCATGATCTGTTCTCGGCGTACGCCGTCGGGCATCAGGTCACCTGGCTCGTCGGTCAGGCGGAAGCCAGCGCGGTGGTAGAGGGACTTGGCGCGCGCGTTGTCCGTCCTGACGGAGAGGCGTAGCCGCTCGGCGCCACGCTCCTGGGCCCAGCGCGCCACCTCGTTCACCAGGCGGTCGCCGACACCGCTGCCGCGAGCGTCGGGGTGCACCCACATCGAGATCAGGTCCACCATGAGCGGGTCCGACGTGGGTACGCCGCTCGACATCCCAACCGGACGCCCGGCCAGGACGGCCACCAGGTGGAGTGAGCCGGGGATGCTCAACCGGTCGCGCCAGCGCTGCTCGCGATCGCCGTCGCCCTGCCAGTCGGCGAGCCGTGAGCCGAACGCTTCCGGTGCCTCGGCGAGGGCGGCCAGCCGCAGCTCCCGCCAGGTGGGCCAGTCGTCGGGGGTGAGCACCAAGATGTCGATCATGCGGAGATGGTGCCCCCCGCGGATCGCCGGGCACCACCACATTTTCCGCCGTCCGGCGCCGCACCCCCGCCCGGGTGCGGCGCCGGACGGGGATCAACTGGTCGTCGTACAGGAGACCAGCGGAACCGGGTTGCTGCCGTTCCACGAGCCGAGGAAACCGAACGTGGTGCTCGCTCCGGCGGCAAGCGTGCCGTTGTGGTTGGCGTTACGTGCGGTGACCAGCGTGCCGTTGGTGCTGACCGTCGCGTTCCACGACGAGGTGACCTGCTGGCCGTTGCCGTAGTTCCAGCTCACCGACCAGCCGCGGGTCGGTGAACCGCCCGCGGTCACCTTCACGTCGGCCTGGAAGCCACCGGACCACTGACCGGTGACCTGGTACGTCGCCGTGCAGGCACCGGCCGGCGGCGGGGTGGTCGGCGGGGGCG
>NZ_QGSY01000213.1 GCF_003857035.1 Micromonospora arida | reverse complement strand
GCCTCAGGGGGTGGGGGTGGGGAAGAGGCGGGCGTGCAAAGCCGCAGGGTCGGTCACCTCGGGTAGGCCACGGGCGGCGAGCCAGGCTGCGGCGGCGGCACCGTCTCCGGCGGTACGCAGTGGCGCTTCCGGCCAGTGTCGCGCGATCTCGGCCCGGACGGCGGCGGCCAGTGGGGTGTCCGCGGTGAGCAGGCCGCCGCCGAGCACGATCGGTGTCACAGCCCCGGCGGGGCGGATGCGGGTCACGCTCTCGGTGAGGTGCCCGGCCGCGTCGGTGATCAGTTCGGTGGCGACCGGGTCGCCGTGGGTGGCGGCGTCGACGACCAGCGGCGCGAGCCGGGCCAGGTCGATGGGGGGTCGACGGGTCACCGCCTGGATGGTGGCGTCGACGGTGTCCCGGGGGCGGGCGGCGATGTCGGCGCTGCCCAGAATGTCGGTGAGCACGGTCGTGGTCAGTGCGCCGAGCCCGCGGCCGGTGTCGAGGTCGGCGAGCAGCCGGCGCACGGCTTCCCGACCGAGCCAGAAGCCCGAGCCGGCGTCGCCGAGCAGCCAACCGTGGCCGTCGGCGACCCGGTCGAGCCGCAGCTCGTGGACCTGGGCGGTGATCGCCCCGGTGCCGGCGATGAGGATGGTTCCGTCCGGGGCGGCGGTGCCGGAGGCGTACGCGACCAGGGCGTCGCCGTGCACCTCGTACGGGCAGCGCAGGCCGGCGTCGTGCCAGGCCTGGTCGAAGGCGGCCCGTCCGGCCGGGTCGGCGAGCAGCCGGCCCGCTCCGGCGAGACCGATGGTGCCGGCGGCGACCCGGGTCGGGTCGAGGTCGGCGAGCGCCTCGCGGAGCGAGGTCAGCAGTTCGGCGGCGGCGCGTTCGGCGCCGTGACTGGTGGGGTTGCCGCCGCCGGCTCGGCCGGTGCCGACGCGTTGCCCGGTGAGGGTGAGGACGGTCGCCCGGGTGGACGTACCGCCGACATCGAGACCCACCACCACGGTGTCGGACATCGGCACGGTCTCCTTGCGCGGAACGGCGATCTGGCTTGTTCATGCTGGTCGGCGGGGTCGTGCGGGGCAAGTTGTGGCCGGCGTGAGGGGCTGTGCGCCAGGTAACAGTTTGAAAACTTCGCCCACGGTCTTGACATAGACGGTCGTTCAGTAAGAAATTTTACCACTAACAGTTAAGAGTCCTTTGAAAATGTGAGGCGTCGATGGTTGATCATGAGGTGGACACCGCTGCGGGGACCGCGGTGGTCGACGCCGATGCGATCGACCGGCGGAACGCCCTCGGATCAACCTCCGACGGGGTGCTGGCCAGGGTCCGCAACGGGCTCGGCGAGTTGACCGGTGCCCTGCACCGCGTCGCCGAGCACGTGCTCAGCGACCCGGAGGCCGCCGCCCGCTCGACCATCGTCGAGCTGGCCGAGCGCAGTGGCACCTCGCCGGCGACCATCACCCGTTTCTGCCGGGCGATGGGCTTCGAGGGGTACGCCGACCTGCGACTGGGCATCGCCTCCGAGACCGGCCGGGCCCGCTCGGCCGGTTGGACCGTCGACATCGGACGGGAGATCCAGCCGAGCGACCCGCTCGCCCGGGTGCTCGACCAGATCATGGCCGCCGACACCCGGGCCATGCACGACACCGCCACCCTGCTCGACCTCAGCGAGGTGGAGCGGGCCGCGGTGGCGATCGCCGGCGCCAGCAGGGTGAACATCTTCGGTGCCAGCGGCAGCGCCCTGGTCGGTGAGGAGATGCAGTTCAGCCTGCACCGCATCGGTGTGGCGGCGTGGGCGTGGAACGACGTGCACGAGGGGCTGGCCAGCGCCGCGCTGCTGCGCGCCGGAGACGTGGCGCTCGGGATCTCGCACACCGGGCAGACCCGGGAGACGATCGAGATGCTCGCCGAGGCGGGCAGCCGGGGCGCCACCACGCTCGCGCTCACCGGCTTCCCCCGCTCCCCGTTGGCCGAGCTGGCCGACATCGTGCTGCTCACGGCCAGCCAGGCCACCACCTTCCGGCCGGACGCGCTCTCTGCCCGGCACCCCCAACTGGTGGTGCTCGACCTGCTCTACATCGCCGTCGCCCAACGCACGCACGACCGCGCGCACGCGGCCTTCCGGCGGACGGCGCAGGCCGTCGACGGGCACAAGGCAGCGAAAGGGGCCGGCTCGTGATCAGCGCCCAGGGGTACGCGGACGCCGTCCGCCCGGTGCTCGACCGGCTGCTCGACTCGGAGGCCGACGGGATCACCCGGGCCGCCGACCTGATCGCCGACAGCCTGCGCGACGGCGGCGTGCTCCAGGCGTTCGGCGCCGGGCACTCGGAGGCGTTCGCCGCCGAGTTGGTCGCCCGGGCCGGCGGGCTGGTCCCCACCAACCGGCTCTCGGTACGGGACCTGGTGATGCACGGTGACGCCCCGCGTGACGTGCTCGCCGACCCCAAGCTGGAACGTGATCCCTCCATCGCCCACCAGATCTACGCGCTCGCGGCCCCCCAGCCGCGCGACGTGTTCGTGGTGGCGTCCCAATCCGGCATCAACGGCTCGGTGGTCGAGCTGGCGGCGCTGGTCACCGAGCGCGGTCACCCGTTGATCGCGGTCACCTCGGTCGAGCACACCGCGCGGGTCGCCCCACGGCACCCGTCCGGGCACCGGCTCGCCGACCTCGCCGACGTCGTGCTGGACAACGGCGCGCCGTACGGCGATGCACTGCTGCCGCTCGAGGGCGGCGGCGCGGTCTGTGCGGTCTCCTCGGTCACCACCGCGCTGCTGGCGCAGTTGCTGACCGCCGAGGTCGTACGACGGTTCCACCAGGCCGGAGAGGTGCCCCCTATCTACCTCTCCGCCAACGTCCCCGGCGGGGACGAGCACAACCTCGCCCTCGAGTCGCGGTACGCCGGACGTCTCCGGCGTACCGCATGACCCGAATTTCACAAGGAGAGACGACGATGTCGATTACCCCCGAACACCCGGCCGCACTCGACCGTCGCACGGTGCTGCGTCGCGCCGCCGCCGTGGGCATGCTCGCCACTCCGGCCATCGGCCTGCTCGGCGCCTGCGCCACCAGCGGCAGCGACGGCGACAACGAGCAGGTCGCCGGCGGCACCAAGAGCGAGAAGAACCCGCTGGGCGTCAAGGAGGACGCCGCGATCGAGGTGGTCATCTTCAACGGTGGCTACGGCGAGAAGTACGCCACCGACGTGCACGAGCCGCTGTACAAGAAGGCGTTCCCCAAGGCGGAGGTCAAGCACCAGGCCACCCAGGCCGTCTCCACCGTGCTCCAGCCGCGGTTCGCCTCCGGTAACCCGCCGGAGTTCGTGAACAACTCGGGCGAGAAGCTGATGGACTTCGGCGCGCTCGTGGCCGACGGGCAGCTCCAGGACCTCACCGAGCTGTGGGACGCGCCGTCGGTCGACGACCCGAGCAAGAAGGTCCGCGACACGGTGGTGCCGGGCACCATCGAGGCGGGCTCGTTCAACGGCAAGCCGTTCGTCCTGTACTACGTCTCCACGGTCTTCGGCATCTGGTACTCGGCGAAGCTGTTCAAGGACAACGGCTGGGCGCCGGCGAAGAACTGGGACGAGTTCATCACCCTGCTCACGGCCATCAAGGCCAAGGGCATCACCCCGTACGGCTACGCCGGTGCGAACGCGGCCTACTACCAGTGGAACGTGATCCTCACCCACGCCGCCAAGATCGGCGGCACGGACGTGCTGAAGAACATCGACAACCTGGAGGACGGCGCCTGGCAGCAGGACGCCGTGAAGCAGGCGGCCACCGCATGGGCCGAGGTTGGGGCGAAGTTCAGCGACAAGAGCTTCGAGGGCCTCAAGCACACCGACGTGCAGCTGCGGCAGAACCAGTACAAGGTTGCCCTGTACCCCAGCGGTGACTGGCTGGAGGGCGAGCAGAAGAAGGACACCCCGGCCGGCTTCGACTACCAGCTCATGCCGGTGCCGAGCATGTCCGCGTCGGACAAGCTGCCGGCCACCGCGCTGCGCGCCACCGCCGGTGAGGGCTACTTTGTCTCGGCGAAGAGCAAGAACCCCAAGGGCGGGCTGGAGTACATGCGTCAGATGCTCTCGACGGCGGGCGCGAAGGGCTTCACCGAGGTGGTCAAGGCCCCGACCGTGGTCACCGCCGGCTCGGAGGGCTTCTCCTTCCCGCCCGGTGTGGCCAGCTCGCAGGCCGCGCTCAAGGCGGCCGGTCAGGACGTGTTCAACCTGTACTTCGACGGTTGGTACAAGGAGCTCGACACGGAGGCGCGCACCGCCACCAACGAGCTGATGTTCGGCCGGATCAACGCGGACGCCTTCGTGGAGCGGATCCAGAAGCGCGCCGACGCCATCAAGAAGGACAGCTCCGTCACCAAGTTCAAGCGCTGATCGATCGGAGCTAGGGTCATGCGGCACGGCAAGTATCCATTCGTGATCGGGTTCCTGTTCGCCCCGGTCGCGCTGTACGTGACTTTCGTGATCTGGCCGTACGCGCAGGCGTTCCAGATCTCGATGACCAACTGGCGGGGGCTGTCGGCCCCGCAGTGGGTGGGCTTCGACAACTACCGGAGGTTGCTCGACGACGGGGCCTTCTGGAAAGCGGTCCAGCACCACGGCGTACTGCTGCTTGCCCTGCCGCTGATCACCATTGCCATCGCCCTGTTCTTCGCCTTCCTGCTCAACGTGGGCGGCAAGAGCAGCGGTGGTCAACGCCAGGGGGTCTGGGGGGCGAAGTTCTACCGGGTGGTGTTCTTCTTCCCCCAGGTCCTGGCGGTGGCCATCATCGCGGTGTTGTTCCAGATGGTGTACCGGCCGAACGAGTCCGGCCTGATCAACGGCGTGTTGATGAAGTTCGGCCTCGAGCCGATCCTCTTCCTGGTCAAGCCGAACCTGGCCCTCTGGTCGATCATCGCGGTGCTGGTCTGGCAGGCGGTCGGCTTCTACGTGGTGCTCTTCTCGGCCGGGATGGCCTCCATCCCCGGTGAGATCTACGAGGCCGCCGAGATGGACGGGGCGACGAAGGTGACCCTGTTCTTCCGGGTCACCCTGCCGCTGCTGTGGGACACCCTCCAGGTGGCCTGGGTGTACCTGGGGATCGCGGCGTTCGACGCGTTCGCCATCGTGGCGGTGCTCTCGGTGGACGGTGGCGGCCCGGACGGCGCCACCACGGTGCTCGCCATGGAGATCTACCGCAACGCGTTCGTCTACTCGAAGTACGGCTACGCCTCGGCGATGGGCGTGGCGCTGTTCTTCCTCACCCTCACGTTCGCGGCGCTGACGCTGCGGCTCACCAAGCGGGAAAGCGTGGAGTACTGATGAATCCGCAGTCGACGCTGCCGCCGACGCCGGCGGCGCTACCGCCGAAGACCGGTGACCCGTCCGCCCCCGCCGGGTCGGGGAGCAAGGGCCCCCGCTCGGAGGTACGGCTATTCGCCGGCCTGGGGCACGTCGCGCTCGCCGTGTGGGCGGTGATCGTGATCGTGCCGATCCTCTGGACCTTCCTCGCCGCGTTCAAGAACACCAGCGAGATCTTCAGCAGCCCGTGGACGCTGCCGGCCGAGCTGCGCTGGGAGAACTTCGGGCGGGCCTGGACCAAGGCGCACGTCGGGCGATACTTCCTCAACAGCGTGATCGTGGTGTCGTGCAGCACGTTCCTCACCATGCTGCTCGGTTCGATGGCCGCGTACGTGCTGGCCCGCTACAAGTTCTGGGGCAACCGGGCGGTCTACTTCCTCTTCGTCTCGGGGTTGGCCTTCCCGGTCTTCCTGGCACTGGTGCCGCTCTTCTTCGTGGTGAAGAACCTGGGTCTGCTGGACACCCACACCGGAGTGGTGCTGGTCTACAGCGCGTACTCGTTGCCGTTCACGGTGTTCTTCCTGGCCGCGTTCTTCAAGACGTTGCCGTCGTCGGTGGCCGAGGCGGGGATGATCGACGGCTGCGGGCACACTCGACTGTTCTTCCAGGTCATGATGCCGATGGCGAAGCCGGGCCTGATCAGCGTGACGATCTTCAACATCATCGGTCAGTGGGCGCAGTACCAGCTCCCGTTGGTGCTGCTCTCCAACGCCAAGGACAAATGGGTCCTCACCCAGGGCATCGCCGACATCTCCGTCAACGCCGGCTACGAGGCGGACTGGTCCGGGCTGTTCGCCGCGCTGACCATCGCCATCCTCCCGATGATCATCGTGTACGCGGTGTTCCAGCGTCAGATCCAGGCCGGCCTCACCTCCGGCGCGGTGAAGTAGGACGCTCAGCGCTCGTCGACGCGGGTGTGCCAGGAGTGCCACAGGGCTGCGTACGCCCCGCCGGCCGCGACCAGCTCGTCGTGGCTGCCGATCTCGGTGATCCGACCGTCGGCGAGCACGGCGACCCGATCGGCGTCGTGCGCGGTGTTGAGCCGGTGCGCGATCGCGATGACGGTCCGCCCGACCAGCACGGCGGCCAGCGCGCGTTCGGTCCGGCGGGCGGTGGACGGATCGAGCGCGGCGGTCGCCTCGTCCAGGATCAGCGTGTGCGGGTCGGCGAGCACCAACCGGGCCAGCGCGAGCTGTTGGGCCTCGGCCGCACCGAGTTGACGGGCCCCGTCGCCGATCTGGGTGTCCAGGTCGTCGGGCAGCTCGGCAAACCACTCGGCGCCCACGGTGAGCAGCGCGGCGCGCATCTGTTCGTCGGAGACGTCGGGCGCGGCGAAGGAGAGGTTGTCGCGTACCGAGCCGATGAAGACGTGGTGCTCCTGGGTGACCAGGGCGATCCGGCGGCGTCGCTCGGCCGGGTCGAGGTCGGTGACCGGGCAGCCGCCGATGCTCACGACGCCGTGCCGCGGCGCGTCGATCCCGGCCAGCAGCCGGGCCAGGGTGGACTTGCCGGCGCCGGACGGGCCGACGACGGCCAGCCGCTCACCGGGCTGCACCTCCAGGTCGATGCCGTGCAGCACGTCCGGCCCGTCGGAGTAGGAGAACCGGGCCCCACGGACGACGAGCCGCTCACCCCGTGACGAGGCGGTCGTGCCGGGTGGTTCCGGCGGGACCATGCCGACGCCGAGCAGCCGCGCGTACGACGCGAAGCCGCGTTGCGCCTGCTCGGTCCACTGCAACAGCCGGTCCATCGGGTCGATCGCCTGTTGCAGGTAGAGCGCGGCGGCGACCACCGCGCCGAGCGACACCATGTCCCGGGAGAACAGGTAGCCACCGACGAGCAGGACCGTGGCGACCGGCAGCGGATAGCTGGCCTCGACGACCGAGAAGAACACGGTACGCAGCGCGAGGGTCGCCCGGCGGGCCCGCCACACCATCGTGACGCGGGTGGTGCCGTGCTTGATCCGGTCGTCGGTCAGCCGCAGCGCCTCCACGGTGCGCGCGCCCTCGGCGGTGGTGGTCAGCGTCTCGGTCAGCTCGGCCGCCGCCGCGCCCTCGGTGAGGTACGCGGAGCTGGCCCGGCGCAGGTACCAGCGGGTCACCGCCACGATCGACGGGAGCCCGGCCAGCGCGGCCAACCCGAGCAGCGGGTGCAGCAGGAAGACCGCCCCGAACAGCAACGTCAACTGCACCGTGGCGATGACGATGGTGGGCACCACGTCCCGCACGGTGGTGCCGACCGTCGACACGTCGACCGAGCTGCGGGTGGCCAGGTCCCCGGAGCCGGCACGCTCGACGACCGAGACGGGAAGCCCGAGGGTCCGGGAGACGAACTCCTCGCGCAGCTCGGCCACGGCCCGTTCGCCGAAGCGGTGGCCGGCGTACTGGGCGTAGCGGGAGAGCAGGGCGCTGACCAGGACGCAGCCGGCGATGGCCAGTGCCAACCGGTCCACAGTGGCCACGCTCGCGCCCGCGGTGACCCGGTCGACGATGGTGCCCAGCAGCCAGGGCGGGGCGAGCCCGGTGACCGCGGCGGCGCTGTGCAGCGCCAGCACGACCCCGACGGCGCGCCGGTGCCGGCTGATCATGTCCCGCAGGGCCCGGCGTACGGTGCGGCGGTCGGCCACCGGCAGTCGGCTCACCGGTACGCCTCCTCGCTGCCGCGGGCCACCAGGTGCCGGTAGGCCGGGTCGTCGTCGAGCAGGTCGGGGTGGCTGCCGGTGGCGGTGATCCGGCCGGCGCTCAGAAGCGCGACCAGGTCGGCCCGGCCGAGCAGCAGCGGCGACGTGGCGATCACCACTGTGGTCCGCCCGGCCCGCGCGGTCCGCAGCCGCTCGGCGATCCGTGCCTCGGTGTGCGCGTCCACCGCCGACGTCGGGTCGACGAGGATCAGCACCTCGGGTTCGCCGCTCAGCGCCCGGGCCAGGCGCAGCCGTTGGCGTTGACCGCCGGAGAGCGTCCGGGCTCGGGCGTCGATCGGGGTGTCCAGCCCGGCGGGCAGGGCGTCGACGACGTCCTGTGCCGAGGCGGTCCGCAGGGCCGCGCCGATCCGTTCGTCGTCGTCGTCGGCCCCGGCGCGCAGGATGTCGCGCAGCGTGCCGGCGAAGAGGTAGGAGTCGTGGTCGGCGACGAGGATCCGCGCGCGGACCTCGTCCAGGGCGACCTCGCGCAGCGGCACGCCGCCCCAGGTGACGTCGCTGGCGACGTACCGGCCGAGCCGGTCGGCCAACGCCACGGCCGCCGCCGGGTCGTCTGCCGCCACCCCGGTCAGCTGGCCGGCGCGCACGGTCAGGCCGGTCAGCGGGTCGTGCAGGTCGGCCGGGCCGACCGGTGCGGCCAGGGCATCCGGCCGGCGTGCCTCGGGCACGGCGCCCGGCCACCGGCGACCCGGGCCACCGACGTCGTCCGGTGTCACGTTGAGCAGATCGGCGATCCGCCGGGCGGCGACCCGACCGCGGATGAGCTGGTGACTGCCCTCCAGCAGAAACCAGACCGGCACGATCAGGGTCGCCACGTAGCCGTAGACGGCGACCAACTCGCCGATCGTGACGTCACCGGTCACCGCCATCCGGGCCGTGAGCCACACCACCGCCGCCAGGAACAACCCGGGGATGGCGACCGTCGCCGCGTCGATCCAGCTGTTGACCGCGCCGACCCGGTAGCCCTCGGCGCGTAGCTCCTGGGACCGGGACGCGTACCGCCGGGCGAACAGGTCCCGGCCGCCCACCCCGGCGAGCACCCGCAGCCCGGCCACGATGTCGCCGGATCGGGCGGTGAGCGCGCCCTGCTGCCGGCGGTAGACCGATTCGACCTGCTCCAGGCGGCGCAGCAGCGGCCCCACGATCAGACCGACGACCGGCACCCCCACCAGCACGCAGAGCGCGAGCATCGGTGAGATCGACCAGAGCACCACGGCGATCACCCCGTACGCGACGACCGCGCCGACGCCCGGCCCGGTCAGCGTCAGCACCTGCGCCGTCCAGTCGATGTCGGACCCCCCGATGGTGGACACCTCGCCCGCCCCGACCCGGCGGGGCAGCACCGCGCCGATGCGGGACAGGTGGCGCAGCAGAACCTCCGCCGAGCGGGCCTTGGCGTCCTCCCGGATGAAGGTCATCGTGCGGTGCCGCATGATGCCCAGGTAGGACAGGGCCACGCCCGCGACGACGATCGCCGCGACCCAGAGCGCCAGGGCCTGGGTGTCGCGTTCGCGCAGCCCGTCGTCGACGGCGCGGGCGATCAGGTAGGGCCGGGCCGAGAGCCCGATCATCCAGGCCGTGCCGATCAGGCTGCCGCGCAGCACCCGCCAGGGTTGGCAGCGGACCAGCCACCAGAGGTAGCGCATCGGACCGCGGGCGTCGGGGGTGCCAGGATCGGGATGCGGGATCTGGGGAGGCACCCGATCACGCTACCGACCACCTCCGACGCCGCACTGACCCGATCATGGTGAGGTGCGCCTCCGTTTGTGTCGGAGGGGAGAGGCAGAATCACGTTCGTGCTGGTGGCGGTGGTGTCCGACGAGCGGGGTGGGGGAGTGCTGTGCCCGCTGGACGTCACCGGGCGGCCGACCGGGCCGCCTGAGGTCGTCACCGATCTGGTCGCCGCGGTCGCCGCCCGCGAGGCCGCCGAGCACCCGCGCTGGGTCTGGTCGACCGCCACGGCGGTCTACCCGTCGCTGCTGCGCGCCGGCGTCCGGGTCGATCGCTGTCACGACGTGGAGTTGACCGAGGCGTTGCTGCTCGGGCACGCGGGCCGCTGGGGTGAGCCCCGCTCGCTGGCCGCCGCCTGGGCACGGCTGACCGGCGCGGCGGTGCCGCCCGACCCGCCGCCGCGCGCCGCCGCACCGCCCGGGCACGGGCAGGGCGCGCTCTTCGACACCCTGCCCGGTCCGCCGGGCCCGGGCATCGAGGCACTGACCCAGGTGTACGCCGACCAGCTCACCCGCGTCGCCGCGACCGAGCACCCCGGCCGGTTCCGGTTGCTGGTGGCCGCCGAGTCGGCCGGCGCGCTGATCGCGGCGGAGATGGGCGTCGCCGGGCTGCCCTGGCGTGCCGACGTGCACAACGAGATCCTGCACGAGCTGCTCGGCGAGGCGTCCCCGGTCGGTGGTCCGCCACGCCGACTCGCCGAGCTGGCCGCCCGGATCGCCGACGCTCTCGGCGTACGCGGCCTGCACACGGACTCCCCGGCGGAGCTGCTGAAGGCGTTCGCCCGGGTCGGGGTGGAGCTGCCCAACACCCGGGCCTGGGTGCTGCGCGGGGTGGACCATCCGGCGGTGCCGCTGGTGCTGGAATACAAGGAGCTCTACCGGATCTGGACGGCGCACGGCTGGGCCTGGCTCGATCAGTGGGTGCGGGGCGGCCGGTTCCAACCGGAGTACGTGCCGGCTGGCGTCGTCTCCGGCCGGTGGGCCACCCGGGGTGGTGGCGCGTTGCAGATCCCCAAGGTGATCCGGCGGGCGGTGGTGGCCGATCCGGGTTGGCGGTTGGTGGTCGCCGACGCCGGTCAGTTGGAGCCCCGGGTGTTGGCCGCGGTCTCCGACGACGCGCGGTTGGCGGCCGCGGGCGGTGCCGGCGACCTCTACGCGGCCCTGGCCCGGGACTCGTTCGGCGGCGACCGGGCCAAGGCCAAGGTGGCACTGCTCGGCGCGATGTACGGGCAGACCGGCGGGGCCGCGGTGCCCGCGTTGGCGGTGCTGAAGCGCAGCTACCCGACGGCGTTCGGTTACGTCGAGGCTGCGGCGCGTACCGGTGAGAACGGTGGGCTGGTGCGGTCGTGGCTGGGGCGGACGTGTCCGCCCGGCTCGGCGGGGTTCGGTGATCTCGACGACGAGCCCTCCGATCCGGAGGGGGCGGGTGACCCGCACAGTCCGCGGGCGCGGGCCGCCCGGTCCCGGGGGCGCTTCACCCGCAACTTCGTCATCCAGGCCACGGCGGCGGAGTGGGCCTCCACGTTGCTGGCCACACTGCGGACGGAGTTGTCCGGCACCGACGCCGAGCTGGTCTTCTTCCAGCACGACGAGGTGGTCGTGCACGCACCGGCCGATCAGGCGGAGGCGGTCGCCGAGGCTGTCAACCGTTGCGGCGAGCGCGCCTCCGCGCTGCTCTTCGGCGCGACGCCGGTCCGGTTCCCCCTGGACCTGTCCATCGTCGACTGTTACGCCGACGCGGCCTGACCCCTGCTCTCACCGTGATCAAGTGATGAAAAGTAGGTTCCAGGAGCGCTCCTGACCTACTTTTCATCACTTGATCAACGACTCCCGGCAGGGGGTGGCGGCGACGGTGCGGGGGCGCTGCCACGGTCCGGTGTATAACGGTTGCACTATTTCTCCTTTACGCCCCGCCACCCGCGAGCGGCCGCCCTCGTTGCAAGGTCCGTAGGAGGGGGTGGATCGGACACGGTCCATCCCGTGCTGGAGGGGGCGCAGCTGAACCGGATCGCAGGAATGATCATCGCCGCAGGCGGGGGACGACGGATCGGTGGTCCCGAGGCGCTGCTGCACCAGGGAGACAAGCCCCTGGTCAATCAGATGATCGACACGATGACCGAGGCGGGCTGCGAGCAGATCGTGGTCGTGCTGGGTGCCGCCGCTGAGCAGGTCCGGGAGACCGCCGACCTGGGCAAGGCCACCGTTGTGATCAACAAGGCGTGGGGCACCGGAGTCGGCTCGTCCATCCGGGCCGGCCTGGCCGCCATGGACGACGACGGGATCGAGGCGGTGGTGGTGGTCCCCGTCGACATGCCGGGCCTGACCGCCGTGGCGGTCCGCCGGGTGGCCGCGCTGCCGTACCCGGACGTGCTCGTCTGCGCCACCTACGACGGGTTGCGCGGCTACCCGATGCTCTTCGGCCGCCGGCACTGGCCCGGGATCGCCACCCTCGCCAGCGCCGACGTGGGCGCCCGACCGTACCTGCTGGCGCACAAGGACCAGATCGTCGACATCGCCTGCGATTCGGTGGCCGACGGCAGCCGGATCGACACCCCGGAGCTGATGGAGCTCTACGGGCTCACCGTCCCGCCGCAGCGCGTCGGGGTCTAAGGCGGCCTGAGTATCCGTACGGATGTGCCGGGCCGTCCACTGGCGATACTCGGTGCATGCGTCGACTCACCACCGCCCTGTTGTGCCTGGCCGTGCTCGTCGGCTGCGCCAGGCCGGGCGACGCGCCCGTGCAGGTCGGCCCGGCCGCAGACACCGGTTGGACCACCTACCAGACTGATGTCACGGCCGTCCGGGCCGGCGCGGACCCGCGCTCGCTCGTGCTGACCGTGGCGTTGCTGGGTGACGCGGATGGTTGCTCCCGGAATCCGCGAATCACCTACTTCACCGAGGAGAACAACCGGATCTACGCCAACGTGGTGCAGGATTCGCGCCTGTCCGGGGTGGTTGGGGCCTGCCCCACCCACACGCCGGGCGAGGTGACGTTGACAGCGCCAGGGCCGATTGCCGGCCGGACCGTCGTGCTCAACGAGCAGCCGTGGAAGCCCGACGGTGCGGGGTACCAGCGCTGCGACCCGACTTTCGGTTGCGGTCCGATGCCGAAGGACCACTGTGACCAGGCGTGGGTGAGCGTCGTGGTCCGCGGCATGGACGTGTCCCGGCACTCGACCGGATCAGTCGAGGGCTGCGACGGCACCTGGCTGGTCATGACGGTGCCGTTCGATCCGGTGCCCTGCGGTGCCGAGCCGCGGCCCGGCTGCGACGCGTCGGTCAACGTGCGCCGCTATTTTCTGCGGTGGGCCGGCCAGGGCGGCTGGGAGACGATCGCCAACTCGACGGAGGCCGGCTGCGGACCTGTCCGCACCACCGAGCCGGCCTTCCCCAGGAAGCTCTGCGCCCACCTGCCCAGGCCGTGATCGGCGAAAGCACCTTCCCGACGGTTCCGGGTCGAGCCGACGGCCCAGGAGGCGTTGCGTCGCGCTTCCCGGAATGCCTGATGCCTGTGAGTCATCAGGATGACTCACAGGCATCACGCTCGTCAGGACATGGCCGCAAGCTCGGTGCGGGCGTGGCGGGGTACTTCAGTCCTGCGCCGAGTCCAGCTTTCCGGTGGCGGCGAGACGCTGGTACCAGTGGGCGCTGTCCTTCCAGGTGCGTACCTGGGTGTCGTAGTCGACCCGGATGATGCCGAAGCGACGGTCGTAGCCGTAGCCCCACTCGAAGTTGTCCAGCAACGACCAGACGAAGTAGCCGCGCACATCCGCGCCCTGCGCGCGGGCGTCGGCCACCGCGCCGATGTGCCGACGCAGGTAGTCGATCCGCCGGTCGTCGTGGATCCGGCCGTCGGCCGACACCACATCGTCGAACGCCGCGCCGTTCTCGGTGATCATCATGGGCTGGCTGGGGTATTCGCGCTGGAGACGCAGCAGCAGCTCGGTCAGCGCCGGCGGGTCGATGTTCCAACCCATCGCCGTGTACGGGCCGGGCTGCGGCAGGAAGTCGACGTTCTCCGCGGCAACCCACGGCGTCGACGTCGACGCGCCGTGCCCGTCGGCGTCCGAGCGGGCCGACACCCCGTCCCAGGCCCGGACCAGGGTGCTGGAGTAGTAGTTGACCCCGAGCACGTCCAGCGGCACCGCGATCAGCTTCTCGTCGCCCTCGCGGACGAACGACCAGTCGGTGACGGAGGCGGTGTCGGCCAGCAGGTCGGCCGGGTACTCGCCGTCCAGCATCGGGCCGAGGAACGCGCGGTTCGCCAGTGCGTCGATCCGCCGGACCGCGTCCTGGTCGGGCGCCGAGTCGGACGCGCCCCGGACGACGTGCAGGTTCAGCGTCACCGACAGCTCGGCGGACGGGGCCAGCTCCCGAACCACCCGACCGGCCAGGCCGTGCGCGAGGTTGAGGTGGTGCACCGCGGCCAGCGCCGCCGCCGGTTCGGTCCGACCCGGCGCGTGCACGCCGGAGGCGTAGCCCAGGTACGCGGAGCACCACGGCTCGTTGAGCGTCGTCCAGGTGTGCACCCGGTCGCCCAGTGCACCGACGATGCCCGCCGCGTACTCCTGGAAGCGCAACGCGGTCTCCCGCGCCGCCCACCCTCCGGCGTCCTCCAACTCCTGCGGCAGGTCCCAGTGGTACATGGTGGCCACCGGGCGGACGCCCCGCTCCAGCAGCCCGTCCACCAGCCGCGAGTAGAAGTCGATGCCGGCCTGGTTGAACCGGCCCGAGCCGCCCGGCTGCACCCGGGGCCAGGAGATGGAGAACCGGTACGCGTCGAGCCCCAGGTCGGCGATGTGTCCGAGGTCGTCGGCCCACCGGTGGTAGTGGTCGGCGGCCACGTCACCGGTGTCACCGTTGAGGGTCCGACCGGGCGTGTGGCTGTAGGTGTCCCAGATGGACGGTCCGCGCCCGTCCTCGTGCGCCGCGCCCTCGATCTGGTACGCCGCCGTCGCCGACCCCCAGACGAAGCTCTCCGGGAAGTGGTGTTGCGTCATCGTTCCGTCCCCTGGATCTCGCAGATGTAACCCGTCGAGGTGCCGGCGACCAGTTCGGCACTGGCCGTCCCACCCTCGTAGCGCACGTCGAACTCGGCGCCCGGTCCGTTGCCGGGTGACGGTACCCGTACCCGGGTCCGCTGCCCGTCGGTCGGTGCGTACACCCGCAGCCGCACATCGTCGGCCCACTCGTAGTCGGGTCGGTCGGTGCGGGAGCCGAACGGGATGACCGCGCCCGGTCGGGCCAGCACCGGCAGGCTGTCGAAGCCGTGCTTCTCGGTCAACCAGGCCGGGCCGGTGACCTGCGCGCCGCTGACCAGGTGCGTCCAGGTGCCGGCGGGCACGTAGTACGTGACGTCGCCGTCGGCGCTGAGCACCGGCGCGACCAGCACGTCCGGGCCGAGCATGTACTGCCGGTCCAGGTGCGCCGTCGCCGGGTCGTCCGGGAACTCCAGGAACATCGGCCGCATCACCGGCGTCCCGTCGCGGTGAGCCTCCTGGGCGGCGGCCGCCAGGTACGGCATCAGGCCGAGCTTGAGGTGGGTGAAGTGCCGCAGGACGTCCACGGCCTCCTCGTCGTACGCCCACGGCACCCGGTACGAGCCTGACCCGTGCAACCGGGAGTGCGAGGAGAGCAACCCGAAGGCGACCCACCGCTTGAACACCGCCGGGTCGGGGGTGCCCTCGAAGCCGCCGATGTCGTGGCTCCAGTAGCCGAAGCCGGACGCGGCCAGGGACAACCCGCCGCGCAGCGACTCGGCCATCGCGACGAACGTCGACTCGCAGTCGCCGCCCCAGTGCACCGGGAACTGCTGTCCGCCGGCGGTGGCCGAGCGGGCGAACAGCACGGCCTCGCCCTCGCCGCGCTCGGACTCCAGCAGCTCGAAGACCGCTTTGTTGTAGAGGTACGAGTAGTAGTTGTGCATCCGCTGCGGGTCCGAGCCGTCGTGCCACACCACGTTGGTCGGGATGCGCTCACCGAAGTCGGTCTTGAAGCAGTCGACGCCCATGTCCAGCAGGGCCTTGAGCTTGCCGGTGAACCAGCGGACCGCGTCCGGGTTGGTGAAGTCGACAAGCGCCATGCCGGCCTGCCACTTGTCCCACTGCCAGACCGAACCGTCCGGGTTGCGCACCAGGTAACCGGCCTCGCGGCCCTCCTCGAAGAGGTACGAGCGCTGCGCGATGTACGGGTTGATCCAGACGCACACCTTCAGGTCGCGCTCGTGCAGCCGGCGCAGCATCCCCTCCGGGTCGGGGAAGGTCGCCGGGTCCCAGATGAAGTCGACCCAGTGGAACTGACGCATCCAGAAACAGTCGAAGTGGAACACCGACAGCGGCAGCCCGCGCTCGGCCATCCCGTCGACGAACTCGGTCACCGTCTTCTCGTCGTACGAGGTGGTGAACGAGGTGGACAACCAGAGGCCGTACGACCACGCGGGGATCCGGGCCGGACGGCCGGTGAGGGCGGTGTACCGGCGCAGCACGTCCTTCGGGTTGGGCCCGTCGATGACGTAGTAGGTGAGTGACTGGCCCTCGACGCTGAACTGGGTCTGGGCGACGACCTCGGAGCCGACCTCGAACGACACGTGCTCCGGGTGGTCCACGAAGACCCCGTAGCCGGTGCTGCTCAGGTAGAACGGCACGTTCTTGTACGCCTGCTCGCTGGCGGTGCCTCCGTCGGCGTTCCAGATGTCGACGGTCTGCCCGTTCTTGACGAACGGGCCGAAGCGCTCGCCCAACCCGTACACCGTCTCACCGACACCGAGGGCGAGCCGTTCGTGTACGTGCCGGCGGCCCTCGGCGTCGGTGACGACGCCGATGCTGCGTGCGGTGGACGCGGTGACCAGTCGGTCGCCGTGCAGGAAGTCGACCCGCCACCCGTCGATGAGCGCGACCCGCGCGGTCAGCTCGCCGGTGGTCAGCGTCGCGCTGAGCCCGGTGACGTCGACGGTGACCGGGTGTGTCTCGTCGGTGCTCAGCCCGAAGTGCGGCTCGCGGGGCAGCCCACCGGTGTGGTGGGCGATGGTCACCCCGATGACGCCGGGGGCGGGGGAGAAGAACCGGACGGTGACCAGGGGACGGTTGAGGGTGTCGCCTCGGCCGGTGATCTGACCGGTTGGTGCGAAGACGGTGAAGCCGCGCTCGTCCGGCTCCACCGACTCCACGACGCCAGGGCGCAGGACGCTGACGCCGGGGCGCAGCTGCCAGTACCCGTCGGTGAACTTCACTTCTCGGCTCCTGCCGTGATGCCGCGCGCCAGAGTGCGCTGGAAGATGAGGAAGAAGAGGATGGCCGGCACCAGGCTGATCAGCGCGCCGGCATTGGTGGTCGGAGCGTCCATCAGCCGGTCGCCCTGCAACGACGCGAGCGCGACCGGAATGGTCTGCGTCTGGTTGTCGATCAGCATGACCAGCGGGATGAGGAACTCGTTCCACGTCCAGATGAAGAAGAAGATGAGCAGCACCGCGAGGGTGGGTCGCAGGTTGGGGAAGACCACCCGCCACAGCACCGTCCACTTGCCGGCGCCGTCCAGGGCGGCGGCCTCCAGCAGCGAGCGCGGGAACGTGCCCATCACCGAGGCGAGCAGGTAGGTGCCGAACGCGCTCTGGATCACGGTGAAGATGATGATCACCGAGAGCTGGGTGTTGTAGAGGCCGACCTGCTTCGCCACGTAGTACAGCGGGTAGATCAGCGCCTCCTGCGGCAGCATGTTGGCCAGCAGGAAGAGACCGACGATCCACAGCCGGCCCCGGACCCGGCCGATGCCCAGGGCGTACGCGTTGAGCAGTGACACGGCGACGCCGAGCACGGCCACCGAGCCGGCGATGATCGCCGAGTTCCAGAACTTCAGCGGGAAGTTCACCTCGGTCCAGTACGTGCGCAGACCCTTGGTGTAGAACTCCGTCGGCCAGCTCAGCGGGCCGCCCGAGGAGTAGTCGCCGGGCGACTTGAACGCGTTGAGCAGCATGAACGCGAACGGCACCAGCATGACGAGCGCGCCGAGGGTGACCAGGGCGAGCACCACCCAGCGGCTGACGCCGCGGTGGTGTCGATCGCGTACGGGCCGGGCCGGCGTCACCGGCGCCGTGCTCGGTGTGAGCGTGACGGCCATGTCAGAACCCCCGGTCCCGGCGCTCGCTGCGGGCCTGCATCCAGATGAAGATCCCGGCCACCACCACGATGATCAGTGTCAGCACCATGGAGATCGCGGAGCCGTAGCCGACCTGCAGCTTCTTGAAGAACGTGTAGTAGGCGAAGTACGACGGCACGTTCGTGGCGTTGTCCGGGCCGCCCCGGGTCAGGGCGAAGATCGGCCCGAACACCTTCAACGCGGCGATGGTGCAGGTCAGGGCCACCACGAAGGTCTCCGGCCGGATCTGCGGAAGGGTGATCGCCCGGAACCGGTGCAGCCAGTTCGCACCGTCGACCTCGGCCGCCTCGTACAACTCGGGGTCGACCCGCTGCAACGCCGCCATGAAGACGACCACCGGGTAGCCGATCTGCACCCAGATCATCACGGCCATCACGGCCGGCAGGGCGGTGCCCGGGTCGCCGAGCCAGTCGTGGCGTAACGCCCCGAGACCGACCGCGTCGAGGAGGCTGTTGAACGCGCCGTCGGGGCGCAGGATCCAGCCCCAGACGATGCCGGCCACCACGACGGGCAGCACCTGCGGGAGGTAGAACGCGGCCCGCAACGCGGCGGCGGTGCGGGGCTTGAACCGGCGGCCGATGACGTCGAAGAGCACCGCGGCGAGCAGCAGCCCGAGCACTGTGGGCACCACCACCATCGCGACGAGCATCCAGACGGTGTTGCGGAACGACGCCCAGAACACGTCGTCCTGCAGCAACTGCTGGTAGTTGTCCAGGCCGACCCACCGGGGGTCGCCGATGCCGGACCACTTGGTCAGCGACAGGTAGAGGGTGCCGACCAGCGGCGCACCGATGACCAGGAGAAAGAGCACCGCTCCGGGGAGCAGGTAGAGCCAGTACGCCGCGTTGCGGCCGCGGCGTCTGCGGCTGGGCGCGGGCGGGGTGGGGGTCGCGGCCGGCGGTGTGGCGGCGACCGTCTCGGAGACAGCCATGGAAGATCCTTCCCGGCGGGGCTGGCGGGCGCGCCGGTCGTGCCGGTCGCGCCCGCCGCTCGCCGTGTCACTTGCCGGTGATCTCCTTGACGCCATCGGCGTACGGCTTGGCGATCGTGTCGAGAACCTGGTCGGGCGACTTCGAGCCGTTGATCAGACCCTGGAAGCCGGAGACCAGCACGTCGTAGTAGCCGGGGACCGGCCAGTCCGGGTAGAAGGCGAGCCCGTCCTGCTTGCTGACCGTGTTGAAGTCCTCGATCAGCTTGCGGTCCTTCGGGTCGCTGATCTTCGACGCGTCAGCGGCGACCGGAACACCACCGTTGTTTCCGATCAGGTCCTGGATCTCCGGACGCAGGGTGATGTCGATGAAGTCGTACGCCAGGCTCTTGGCCTTGCTGTTCTCCGGGACCACCCAGAGGTTGCCGGAGGAGCCGGCCTGCAGGGTGTTGCCGGGGAAGAGGAAGGTGTCCCAGTTGGCCTTCATCTCGGTCTTGAACCGGCCGTACCACCAGCTACCGGAGACGATCATCGGAACCTTGCCGCCGATGAAGGCGGTGCCCATGTCCTCGGCCTTGAGGCTGGCCGAGTTCTTCGCGACGTAGCCCTTCTGCACCCACTGGGCGAAGGTGTCCGCGCCGTACTTGAGCGGGTCGGCCTTGAAGTCGACCGGGTTCTTGTAGAGCTGGTAGTTGTCGACGAACTGCCGGTCGCCCTTGGAGAGGGCGAGCTGGTAGAAGAGTTGCCCGGCCGGGTACTCGGCGCCGGCCATGCCCAGCGGGGTGACGCCCTTGCCGACGAAGGTGTCCATCGCGGCGGTCATCTCGGCCATGGTGGTCGGGACCTTGACGCCGTTCTGCTGGAACAGGTCCTTGTTGTAGTAGACCGTGACGTACTCGCCGTAGTTCGGCACACCGAACCACTTGCCGGAGCCCATCACGCCCTTGTCGCTGTACCGGGCGGTGGTCTGCAGGCTGGGGCTGAGCTTGCCGGCCCAGCCACGCTTGTCGGCCTCGCTGCTCAGATCGGCCAGCAGGCCCTGGGAGGAGAGCAGCCCGGCGGTCGCGTTGCCCTTGTTGTACTCCATGATGTCCGGGCCCTCGGACGAGTTGATGATCATGCCCGCGTTCTGCTGGATCTGCTCGAACGCCTTGCGCTCGAAGCGCACCTCGACGCCCGGGTGCTCGGACTTGAAGAGCTCGATCGCCCGGTTCCAGCCGACCCCCATGGCGCTGTTCTCGCTCTCGTAGTGCCAGAGCTTGAGAACCTTGGCGTCGCTGCTGTCCCCGTTGTCACCACCGCCGCAGGCGGCCACGGTGGTCGTCGCTGTCGCCGCCAGGGCGATCGCGGCGACGAGCCGGCGGAATCGCTGCATTACCATCCTCCTCGTTGAGTATCTAGCCGGTACTTCACGGGGCCCGTCGTCGCGTTGCAGCGCGGCGGCGGGCCATCTACTTGTCGGCCACCATTGGCTGGCGGCTTCGTGGCGCTGCGGTCGACCCCCGGATCTCCAACGTGCACGGCAGCAGTTGCTGGTGACGAAGGTCAGCGGGGCCGTCCAGGTGGCGCGTCAGCGCCTCGATCGCGATCCGGCCGAGCGCCGAACCGGGTGACGTCATCGCGGTCAGCGCCGGGGTGGCCAGTTCGGCGACCTGCGGCGAGGTGACCATCGAGACGACGGAGACGTCGTCGGGCACGGACAACCCGCGGCCGGTCAGCTCGCCGAGGATGCCGAAGATCGCCGTCTCGTTCATGGCCAGCACCGCGGTCAGTTCCGGGGCCTGCGCGAACGCGGCGGCCAGGGCGGCCCGCCCGCCGGCGGCGCTGTCCTCGGCCGCGATCATCACCGGCTCCAGGCCGTGCCCGGTCATCGCCGCGGTGAAGGCGTCACGGGTACGCAGCGCGGGCCCGTAACCGCTGGCCAACGTGGCGGCCGAGTGGTTGACGTAGACGATCCGCCGATGCCCGAGGCCGGCCAGGTGCGCGACGGCTTCCCGGACGGTCTGGTCGAAGTCGATGTCGACGTAGGAGAGCGTGCTGGTGTCGTCGGTGCGGCCGATCAGCACCAGCGGCACCCCCGCCTCCTGGAGCACTGTGACCCGCTCGTCGGCCAGCTGGACCTCCATCAGCACGACCCCGTCGAGCATCCGCTGACTGGCCAGCCGACGCAGGTCGTCGAGGTCGCCCCCGCCCACCGGCGAGAGCACCAGGTGGTAGCCGGCGACGCTGGCCGCGGCGGCGGCACCGGTGACGAACGCGGTCTCGGTGGCGCCGAGGCCGCGTTCGTCCATCGGCATCAGCAGGCCGAGGATCCGGCTGCGGCGGCTGGCCAGCCCGCGGGCCATCGCGTTGGGCTGGTAGTCGAGCTGTGCCATCGCGGCGAGCACCTTGTTGCGGGTGGCCTGCGAGATCGGCCGGGTGCCGGTGAGCACGTACGAGACGGTGCTGACCGAGACCTGCGCGAGGCGGGCGACGTCGTGCATGGTGGCCACCGCGCACCTCCTCCGGCCTGGGGTGGGACCGCTCCCGAACTTCGTCGAAGCGTTTCGACGAAGCGGTTCGACAGGACGCTAGGCCACCTGTTACGGCGACGTCAATAGCCGATGTCGAAAAGAATTCAGCGGGTGCGCGGCCCCGAGCCCGCGTAGCGAGCAGTCCGCGCCGATCTTGCAGTTCCTGTTGCCGATATGGATGGATGTGCACCTTGTGTCGGGACAGAAAGTGCAAGATCGCGGAGCTGAGCCGTGGGGTCAGGGCAGGTTGAAGAGGGTGGCGGCGCTGTTCCAGCAGACCGCGCGTAGCCAGTCGTCGCCCAGGTCCAGTCGGGCCAGCCCGGTCACCTGGTCGGCGTACGGGTACGGGATGTTCGGGAAGTCGCTGCCCAGCAGCACCTTGCCGGCCAGCCCCAGGTCGCGCAACCGGGGCAGCTCCTCAGCGGGAAAGGGGACAAAATGGTCGAAGAAGGGCGTAAAGGCCATTGTGGTGTCCAGCCGGACCCGCTCGTACGTCTCGGCGAGGTCCAGGAAGGCCCGGTAGTCCGGGGCGCCCAGGTGCGCCACCACGGCGGTCAGCCGAGGGTGGCGGGCGAGCAGGGCGGCGAACGGGTCCGGACCGGTGTTGGCCGTCCCCACCGGTGCGTGCCCGGCGTGCACCACCACCGGCACACCCGCGTCGGACAGCATCCCCCACACCGGGTCCAGCGCCGGATCGGTCGGTGCGAAGCCGCCGACCTGTAGGTGCACCTTGAGCACTCGGGCACCTTCGGCGAGGGCCGCCTCGACGTACCCGGGGGCCTCCGGCTCGGGGTAGAACGTGGCCGAGGCCAGGCACCCGGGGGTGTCGCGGGCGAAGTCCAGCGTCCAACGGTTGAGTTCCGCCGCCATGCCCGGTCGGTGCGCGTACGCCAGGGCACTGAACGCCCGCACCCCGAGCCGGCGCAGATGCGCCACCCGGTCGGCGTCGCTCCACCGGTAGCGGATCGGCCACTCGGTGCCGACCAGTGGCCCGGCGGCGTCGAAGTAGGCCCACACCCGACGCAGCAGGCGCGGCGGCAGGAAGTGCACGTGCACGTCGGCGAGACCGGGCAGCCCCAGGTCGCGGCAGAACTCCGGTACGCGTTCGTCCTCGGCCGGCGGGATCGCCGGCGCCGGATCGGTCATATGTCGATGTCGAAGCGGCTCAGCACCGAGGGCGCGATCAGGCCGACGGTGGCGAGCGCCGAGACGACGGTCAGGGCGATGCGCATCCCGACCACTTCGGCCTTGCTGCCGACGCGCAGGGCGATGCTGTTCGGCAGGCCGATCATCATCCACATGCGCCGCTTGATCGGGATCGGCCAGAGGATCGGCACGCCCGCTCTGGTGATCATGTCGCCGAGGATGTGCACGAAGCAGCCCACGCCCAGCGCGGTGCCGATCAGCGGATAGCCGCGTCCGCCCGGCAGGTTGGCGAAGGTGAACCAGGCCGCCCCGGCCGACGCGAGAGTGATGATCACCCACCCGGCCCGCTCGGCCCACTCGTCGAACAGCCCGCGCAGCGCCAGGCCGAACATGAAGAACAGGATGGTGATGACCGCCCACTTGCCGTACGCGGCGCAGAGCGCGGTGGTGCCCCAGCCGACCAGCACTGTGAACGGCAGCGTGTGGGTCAGCGTCCGGTGCCCGTTGTTGCGGCGGGGGTCCCTGCTGAGCTTGGTGGCGTAGTAGACCCCGAGAGAAATCTTTTCCATCACCTCGGCGGCGAAGAGCGAGAAGACTCCGAAGGTACGGGCCACGGTGGCCCCGCCCTGGTTCTTGGTCACCTTGCCCGACATGTCGAGGTCGGGAAAGAGCGCGCCACCGGCGCACACCGCGGTGCCCACCGCCAACGCGAGCGGCGACTGGTGGTAGTCGGCGAACTGCTCCAACGCCCAGGAGCCAGCCAGCCACACCGCCGCGCCGGACAGCGCGTGTTGCGGTCCCATCATCTCGGCTCACCCTCCCCAGGGATCTTGAGCGCCCAAAACTACGCCACTGTAGTCAGCGTCGGCGCCGCAGGGGCATCACCCAAAGAGTCCACATCGGACCGTGTCACAGGGTGGGGGTGAAGCTCTGCCGGATCATCGGCAAGTATGCCGCGTTGACCTGCCAGTCGAACTCTTCTGTCAACCACGAGACGGTGTAGGAACGGTCGGCCGAGGTGTTGGCCAACAGCCGGAAGCTGTGCACCGGAACGCCGACGGCGTTCTGCCAGCCACACTCCCAGACCGCGCCACCCTTGAAGATGTCCATCGCGGAGATGTCCACCTTGCGATAGCCCGGCAGCGCGGCGCTCGCGGTCAGTCGAGTCTCCTCGGCCTTCCAGTACGCCACCGGGTCCGCGCGGGCCGGCCCCGCCTCGACACTGAGCACCCGGGACCCACCGGATTTCCGGAAACAGGTCACCGAGCCCTCGGTCCAGCGCGCCCAACCCACCGGCGCGGCGATCCGAAACCCGGTCGGGTCGTCGTACCAGGTCCAACCCTCGCGCAGCCCGTACTTCACGTCGGCTGGCGGTGACACCGACACCACCGGGGTCGCCGCCGGTGGCGGGGACGACGCGCACGCGAACGCCGCCGGCCGGGAGGTCGGTGCGCCACCACCCGAGCCGGACGGTGGAATCCGCTCATCGCCTCGGTTGACCAGGGCCAGCGTGACGCCTCCCGCGACGAGCAGAGCGGTGGCCGCGCCACCCAGGGCGATCAGGCGCCGTCGCCGGCCGGGTGGGTGCCGCGGGCGTGGGCTCGGGGCTGGCGTGGCCGGCTCGTCCGGCGGGGCCACCGGTTCGACCGGGTGGGGTGCGATGGCCCGGCCGGCACTGAGCAGCGCCGCGACGGCCGAGGACCGGACCGGCCCGGCGGGCTCGTCCTGGCTCGCCGCGGCGCTGCGCAGTAGCGGCTCCGCCTCGATGGCGGTCAACCGTCGCCAGGGGTCGCGCTGCAACAGGCCGGTGATGACGGGACGCAACGGACCGGCCCGACGCATCGGATCGGGTGGTTCGGTGGCCAGCGCGCTGAGCGTCGCCATCGCGCTTGACCTCGCGTACGGTGACTGCCCCTCGACCGTCGCGTAGAGCGTCGCGCCCAGCGACCACAGGTCGGTACGCGCGTCGGACACTCCTTCGCGGGCCCGCTCGGGGGCGACGAACTGCGGTGAGCCGAGCACCGTGCCGGGCCCGGTCATCGCACCGTCGCCACCGTCGAAGGTGGCCAGCCCGAAGTCGGTGAGCACCACCCGCCCGTCGTCGGCCACCAGCACGTTGTGCGGCTTCACGTCGCGGTGCAGCACCCCGGCGGCGTGGGCAGCCCGCAACGCCGCGAGCACCGCCAGCCCGATCCGGGCGGTGCGCTGCGGGCTCAGTGGCCCCTCGGCGCTGATGATCTGCTGCACCGACCGCGACGGCACGTACTCCATCACGATCCAGGGGCTCTCCCGGTCGTGCACCACGTCGTAGAGGCGGACCACGTTGGGGTGGTTGAGCCGGGCGGCGGTGCGTGCCTCACGCAGGGTTCGTAGCCGCAACTCCGCGCGCTCGGTCTCGGCCAGCCAGGACGGCGGCACGACCTCCTTCACCGCCACGTCGCGATGCAACATCTCGTCACGAGCAAGCCACACCCGGCCCATACCGCCGGTGCCGACCAGGTCGAGCAGCCGGTACCGACCCGCGATCAGCAACTGATGCACGGTCGCTCCCCCTCGGTCACCCCGGGTTCCACGATAACCACCAATGCCGGCTTTCTCATCCACTGAGCGGCCTCGATCCACGACGGACGGTGGTCCGGATCATGGCCATACGGTGCAGGTCAGCGGGGTGGTCGGAAACTCTTTCGCACCAATTCCCAGACGGCTGCGGCCCCGGGCCAGTCCCCGTCGTCGGTGATCCAACCCAGCGTCCAGCGGTCGGCGTCGAGGATCTGTTGCCGGGCGTGCAGCCAAGTCCCGTGCGGTGTCCGCCAGCGGGACTCCCACTCGGCCCCGCCGTCGCCCGCGGCGAGCCGGATCTCGTCGTACCCCGGCAACGCCCCCGCGCCGGCTGCCGCGTCGCGGACGGCCCGTAGCCGCTCCACCGGATCGGCCGCGCTGCCCTCGGTGACGCTGAAGGTCCGGCCGGTCGCCGGGTCCTGGAAGCACGCCACCCCGTCGTCGCGGGAGGTCAGCCACGTCGTCGGTACGGAGACCCGGAAGCCGGCGGTGTCGACGTGCCAGACCCAGCCGGGCGGCGGCCGGAATTCCTCGCCGGGGTTCGGCGTACCGGCCTGCACGGGCGATCCGACGACGTCCGGGCGGACACAGGCGAACGGGGGCGGGGGGACGTTGCGCCCCTTCGGTGGCGGGCCGGGGCCGATCGGCCCCCCGTCGGGCGGACGGTTCGGTGTCGGGGAGGACCAGCCGGTGGTGTCGCGGGGTTTGTCACCGTCGACGGTCAGCGCGGTGCCGACGCCGGCCACGACGGCGACCAGCAGCGCCACGGCGACCACCGCCACCCGGCGCGCGGTACGCCCGGCGACCGCCGGATCCGGGGGCGTGGGGGAGGCGCCGCCGGCTGCGGCCGGAGCGTCCGGGTCAGGCAGCGGAATGGTGGGGTCGGGGTCGTCGGCGGACTGATCGACCAGGCCCGGCACCGGCCCATCGGTCGAGCGCCGATCGGCCGTCGACGGCGGGTCGGCCCGGCCGGTCGCGGCGGCCCTCAGCAACCGACGGGCCGAGTCGTGGTCGAGGCGGTCACGCGGGTCGCGGCGAAGCAGCCCGTCAAGCACCGGTGCGAGCGCCCCGGCGTGCGGGGCGGGGTCCGGCGGGCCGGCGGCCAGCGCGCTCAGGGTGGCCATCGCGGTGCTGCGGGCGTACGGGGACTGCCCCTCCACGGCGGCGTGCAGGGTCGCCCCGAGCGACCACAGATCGGCGGCGACCGTGGACACCCCCTCGGCGGCCCGCTCGGGGGCCACGTACTGCGGGGAGCCGAAGACCATGCCGGGGCGGGTCATCGCGCCGTCGCCGCCGTCGAAGGTGGCCAGCCCGAAGTCGGTGAGCATCACCCGCCCGTCGTGCGCCACGAGCACGTTCTGCGGTTTGATGTCGCGGTGCAGCACCCCGGCGGTGTGCGCGGCCTGCAGCGCGTCGAGCACGGCCAGCCCGATCCGGGCCGCACGGGCCGGCTCCAGCGGCCCTTCGGCGTCCACGACGTCCTGCAGGGTGCGGGACGGGACGTACTCCATGACGATCCAGGGGCTGCCGTCGACCGCGACGACGTCGTAGAGCCGGACCACGGCGGGGTGGTTGAGTCGGGCTGCGGCGCGCGCCTCCCGCATGGTGCGTGAGCGCACCTCGGCCCGTTCAGGGTCGGCCAACCAACTTGGTGGAACGATCTCCTTGACCGCTACCTCGCGGTGCAGCATCTCGTCGCGGGCGCGCCACACCCGACCCATGCCCCCGCGACCCACCAGGTCGAGCAGCCGGTACCGACCGGCGATCAGCACCTGTGCACGCTCCTCCTCAGCCGCTGTCCGGGCTACACCCTAACCAGCGGATCGGAAGTCACCTATCGGTCGTCCGACTCAGCTCAGCATGCGGCGTGGTCGGCGGCGGCGAGCAGGTTCCCCTCCGGGATGGCGATCCGGGCCCGCCCGCCGGCCAGTCGGGCGGCGGCGCGTCGGGCCTGCACGGGGCCGTGCTCGCGACGAGCGGTGGCGTAGCTGGCGGCGGTGCGGGCCGCGATGGTGGCCCAGCCGTAGCGCTCGCCGACCATCGTGCGGGCCCGGCGGGCCAGCCGCCGGGCGAAGACCTCGTCCCCGAGCAGCTGGCCGACCGCGCCGGCGAGCGCGTCCGGGTCGCTGTGCGGGAAGGTCACCCCGGTCACGCCGGGTTCGACGATCTCGGCGAGGCCGCCGGTACGGGCCACGGCGAGGGGCGCTCCGGCGGCCGCCGCCTCCAGCGCCACCATGCCGAACGGCTCGTAGAGGCTGGGCACCACCGTCGCGTCGGTGGCGCCGAGCATCGCCGGTAGTTGATTGGAGTCGAGGAACCCGGTGAACCGGACGGTCGAGCTGAGGGCCAGTCGCCGGGCCTCCGCCTCCAACTCGGTGCGGTACGGGCCGTCGCCAGCGATCACGACGCGCAGCCCAGGGTGTCGTTCGCGGAGCCGGGGTACGGCGTGCACCAGGTGCTGGACGCCCTTCTCGTAGACCAGCCGTCCGGCGTACCCGACCAACGGGCCGTCCCCGGCGAACCGTGCCCGGGCCGACGCGACCGCTCGGGGGCGGGGCCGCCAGGCCCGGTCGTCGACCCCGTTGGGCACCACGTCGACCTGGGCGGCCGGTACGTCGAACAGTGTGGTCACCTGATCGCGCATGTACCCGGAGCAGGTGATCACCCGGATGGATGAGCTGCTGAGCCAGTGCTCGACGCCGTGGATGGTGCGGTTCATCTCCTCCGGCAGCCAGCCCTGGTGCCGCCCGGCCTCGGTGGCGTGCATGGTGGTGACCAGGGGGAGGTCCAGGTGCTCGGCGAGAGTGACGGCCGTGTGGGCGACGAGCCAGTCGTGGGCGTGGATCACGTCGTAGGAGCCGGCCTGGGTGGCGCGCAGGGCGGTGCGGGTGAGGGTGTGGTTGAAGCCCATGGTCCAGGCCAGCAGTGAGCCGGTGGCGAGGGGGAAGGCCACCGGGTCTTCGGGGGCGCGCAGGATGCGCACGCCGTCGGCGTACTCCTCCAGGGGCGCGCCGTCGCTGTGGCGGGTGACGACGGTGACCTCGTGGCCGGCGGCGGCGAGGGCGACGGAGAGGGCGTGCACGTGTCGACCGAGACCGCCGACGAGCACCGGCGGGTACTCCCAGGAGAGCATCAGCACCCGCAGTTGTCGGGCGGGGTTGATGTCGATCACGTGGGCATCGAGTGACATGCGGCCCCCTTTGAGTTGTCCCCGGGCGCGCGCCGACCGACACCGGTTTCGATGTCGCCGTCGCGTCTGGATCGAGGCCAATCCTGCCGGGATCGCGATAACCAGCGGCGACACCACCGTTGCGGTCGTGTAAAGCGCTACTGGCTCTTTCGCCGCACCCGCAGCAGCTCGGCCACCGACCATGCCTGGAACGGGCACCCGGTAGCGGTGTGCGGCGCGAGGCCATCGGCCGTCTCGCTCACCGAGCCTAACCCATATTCCATCAAATGGGCCTCAATGCCAACGAACACGTCATCGACGGACATCTTTCCCCGGCGTGCGGCGTCCACGTACGGGCCGAGCAACCACGGCCAGACCGTGCCCTGGTGGTAGCCCCCGTCCCGGTCGGCCGGGCCGCCCCGGTGCCGGCCCACGAACTCCCCGGAATCCGGGGCCAGACTGCGCGGCCCGAGCGGGGTGAGCAGCCCGCCCCCGACCCGCCGCAGCGTCGCCTCGTCCGGCTCCATCGGGGCGTACGGCAGCGACCAGGCCAGCAGCTGGTTGGGGCGCAACGCGTCGTCGTCGTGCAGGGCGGCGCCACCCAACGGGTACGCCGGTGCGGGCGCGTCCAGCACGTCGTGCAGCCAGCCGGTCGGGGCCGGGAACCGCTCCCGGAACGAGGCGGTGGCCTGCCGGTGGCGTCGCCACAGCTCGTCGGCGTCCTGCCCGGCCAGCTCGGTCAGCTCCGCGAGCCCGGCCAGCCCGTTGATCCACAACGCGTTGACCTCGACCGGCTTGCCGGTCCGCGGGGTGACCGGCACCCCGTACACCCGGGCGTCCATCCAGGTCAGCGCGGTGCCGGCGGCACCCTGGGTGAGCAGCCCGTCGGCCGGGTCGACCCGGATCCCGTACCGGGTGCCGGCGGTGTGGGCGTCGATCACCGCGCGCAACGCGGGCAGCAACTCGTCGCCGAGGTCGGTGTCGCCGGTGACGGTGACGTGCCGGCTCATCGCGTGCAGGAACCACAGCGTGCCGTCGACGGTGTTGTACTCCACCCGACCGGTGTCGGCCGTGTTGGCGAGCATCCCCTCCGACAGCGTCGCCGCGTACGACCGCAGCAGCTCCCGACCCTCGTCGGCGCGACCCGTGCAGAGGAACAACCCCTCGTACGAGATCATCGTGTCGCGCGACCACGCCCCGAACCACGGGTAGCCGGCGACCACGTCCACCGCCGCCTGGTTGGTGCGCACCACGAACGCGTCGGCGGCCAGCGCCAGGGTGGCGTCCACGTCGTCGGCCGGCTTCGCCGTCGCTACCACCTGCCGGTTGCGCCGCCGGGCCGTCGCCACGATGTCCTCGGCCGCCATCGGCTCCAGGTCGAGCGGATCGGCCCAGGCCCGCACCGACACCGTGTCGCCGGGGCGGTCCAGCTCGCCGACGAAGCGGCCCGCGTACCAGAGGTCCTCGTCCGGGTGCAGCCCTCGGTTGGCCTCCTCGCGGTGGTGCACGCCCAGCCACCACTGCCCCTCGGGCGCCCAGCCCGGGCCGGCGAGCCGGTACGCGCCCTCGACCACCGCGCCGTCGGCCACCGCCTCGACCTGCGGGATCGGGCCGTCGGCCCGCCGTTCGCCGTGCGCGTCCCGCCAGGTGCAGGCGGCCGACAGCTCCAGCCGGACCGGACCACCGGCGACCAGCCGGTGCACCACCGCGACGCAGGAACGGCCGGGCAGCATGGCCAGCTCCCGTTCGATCACCACCGCGCCGATCCGCCACCGCCACCGGGGTAGTCCGTCGACCAGGTCGAAGCGCTCCAACAGCTCGAAGCCGCGCGGGTCCACGTCGCCGGAGGCCCACTCGTGCGCGCCGAGGCGCACCCGCGCGCCGGACGGCAGGGTGACGGCCGGATCGAGGCTGACCAGTCCCACTCGGCGAGACGCCGGCGTTTCGCCGGGAACCACCAACAGGCCGTGGTAGCGACGTGTCCGCAGCCCGCCCACCGTGCCCATCGCATAGCCGCCGAGGCCGTCGGGAACCAGCCACTCCCGGCTGGCCGCGCTGGTCAGATCGCCGCAGACCTGCGGGCCGAAGCGAATGTCGATCAACTTTCCTCCACCTGCGGCAAGGTGTAACACGCCACGACGAGAATGGCCGCTGTGGTCAAGTACCGCGGCGACGTCAAAGATGTGCACGTGATCACTGACCGATCGTCCTCCGACGCCTCGCCACCCGACGCTGAGCGGCTCCGGCTCGCCCAGGCCGACTCGGGGGAGCAGGACTGGCGTGCATGGGGTCCCTATCTGTCCGAACGGGCGTGGGGGACGGTACGGGAGGACTACAGCGAGCACGGTACGGCCTGGGACTACTTCCCGCATGACCACGCGCGGTCCAGAGCCTACCGGTGGAATGAAGACGGGATGGCCGGCGTCTGCGACGACCGACAGACGTTCGCGTTCGCCCTCGCGCTGTGGAACGGCAAGGACCCGATCCTCAAGGAGCGGATGTTCGGCCTCGGCGGAGACAGCGGCAACCACGGCGAGGACGCCAAGGAGTACTGGTGGTACGAGGACTCCACGCCCACCCACTCCTGGATGCGCTGGCGCTACCACTACCCGCAGGCACCCTTCCCGTACGACGAACTCGTCGCGGTGAACGCGTTGCGCGGCCGCGACGACACCGAGTACGAGTTGGTGGACACCGGGATCTTCGACGACGACCGGTACTGGGCCGTGACCGTCGACTACGCCAAGGCGTCCCCGACCGACCTCTGCATGGTGGTGACCGTCGCCAACCGGGGCGACCAGGCTGCCACCCTGCACGTCCTGCCCACCCTGTGGTTCCGTAACACCTGGTCCTGGGGCCTGCCCGGCGGCGACCGGATCCCCCGGCTGACCGGCCAGGGCACCCGGCTCGTCGGCGAGCACCGGGTGCTCGGCCAACTGCTGCTGGAGGGCGACGGCGGCCCGGTGCCGCTGCTCTGCGACAACGACACCAACGCCGAGCGGCTCTGGGGCCTGCCCGGCCGCTCCCCGTACCCGAAGGACGGCATCAACGACCACGTCGTCAACGGCGCGGCCACCGTCAACCCGGCCCGGGAGGGCACCAAGGGCGCGCTGCACTACGTGCTCGACGTGCCGGCCGGCGGGCAGCGCCAGATCCGGCTGCGGCTGACCCGCACCGCGTCGCCGCCGGCCGCCGCGCCGCCGCCCCCGGCCGACCTCAGCGACGGCTTCGAGGCCGTGGTGTGGGCGCGGCGGGCCGAGGCGAACCGGTTCTTCGCCGGAGTGATCCCGCCGGCCGCCACACCCGACGAGGCGCTGGTCGCCCGGCAGGCTATCGCCGGGCTGATGTGGGGCAAGCAGTTCTACCACTTCGACGTCAAACGCTGGCTCGAAGGCGACCCGGGCTCGACCCCGCCGCCGGCCGGACGTCGACACGGGCGCAACAGCGCCTGGTGGCACATGACCAGCTTCGACGTCATCTCCATGCCTGACCCGTGGGAATACCCCTGGTACGCGGCCTGGGACCTGGCCTTCCACTGCGTGAGCATCGCCCGGGTCGACCCGGGCTTCGCCAAGGAGCAGATCCTGCTCCTGCTCCGCGAGTGGTACCTGCACCCCAACGGGCAGATCCCGGCGTACGAGTGGGCGTTCGGCGACGTGAACCCGCCGGTGCACGCGTGGGCGGCGCTGAAGGTGTTCGAGATCGACGGCGGCCGGGACTACGAGTTCCTGGCCCGGGTGATGCACAAGCTGCTGCTCAACTTCACCTGGTGGGTCAACCGCAAGGACACCGGCGGCAACAACGTCTTCGAGGGCGGCTTCCTCGGGCTGGACAACGTCGGGCCGTTCGACCGCTCGGCGGCGCTGCCGGTCGCCGGGGTGCTGGAGCAGTCCGACGGCACCGGCTGGATGGGCATGTACGCGCTCAACCTGCTGGACATGGCGATCGTGCTCGCCGAACACGACCGGACCTGGGTGGACACCGCTACCAAGTTCTTCGAGCACTTCGCCTACATCGCCGCCGCCGCGTACGAGCAGGGGTTGTGGGACGACGAGGACGCCTTCTTCTACGACGTGCTGCGCCTCGCCGACGGCACGAAGGTGCCGCTGAAGGTCCGCTCCGTCGTCGGGCTGCTGCCGTTGGCCGCCACCACCCGGCTCACCGCCCGGACCCTGCACCACCTACCGGAGTTGGGCGCCCGGCTGCGCTGGTTCCTCACCAACCGCCCGGAGTACGCCCAGGTGATCGGCACCCGCCGACTGGGCCCCGACGGCCGGCAGCAGCGACTGCTGTCCATGGTCGGCCCGGAGCAGGTGGTCCGCCTGCTCGCCCGGATGCTCGACCCGGACGAGTTCCTCTCCGACTTCGGCCTCCGTACGCTGTCCCGCGCGCACCTGGACAAGCCGTTCTCGGTCACCCTCGGCGGGCAGGAGTTCTCCGTCGGCTACGAACCGGCCGAGTCGACCAGCGGACTGTTCGGGGGCAACTCGAACTGGCGCGGGCCGATCTGGATGCCGACGAACTTCCTGCTGATCAGCGCGCTGCGCGACTACGCGGCGTTCTTCGGCGACGACCTCCAGGTGGAGTACCCGACCCGCTCCGGGGTGAAGCACACCCTGGACGAGATCGCCGACGACCTCTCCGCCCGGCTGATCTCGCTCTTCACCCAGGACGACTGGGGTCGACGGCCGATCTACGGTGCCGCTCAGATGTTCCAGACCCACCCGGACTGGCGCGACCTGATCGCCTTCCCCGAGTACTTCCACGGCGACAACGGGGCCGGCCTGGGCGCCTGGCACCAGACCGGCTGGACAGCCCTGGTCGCCGACCTGATCCTCACGCTGCGCCGCTGACCCCCGCCGCCCGCGCGTTCGCCCTGCATGATCGTGCTCGATCCAGGTTGTAGTGGTGTCGCTGACGTCAGGAGGCCACTCGATCCTGGATCGAGCACGATCATGCGAAAGGCCGGACAGCACTCAGCGGTTCGCCCGTTCGATACCTCGTCGGACGAGGCCGCTGATGCCGGGCAGGGTGATCGCCCGGATGGTCAGATCGCTCATCCAGACGTGGAACCGGCTGGGTGGCGCGTACTGGGCCATTCCTCGACGGGCGAGTGCCTGCCGTTTGCTGACCTCCGGGCGTAGCCCGGCCTCCCACTCGGCGAGTGCGGCGGGGAGGTCGTCGGCGTGCCGTCGCAGGGCGTCGCCGAGGTGGTCGGCGCCGGCCAGGGCGAGGGCCGCGCCGTGTCCGGCGAAGAGCGTCACGCACCACGCCGCGTCTCCGAGCAGGACGACGCGACCGGTGCTCCAGCGTGGCATGACCACCTGGCTGACGGCGTCGAAGTAGGCGCTGGCCGGGTCCTTCGCAAGGTGGTCGATCGCGTCGGGCACGCCACCCGAGAGATCTCCGAACGCGGCCCGCAGCGCGTCGACCGGCCCGCTTCTCAGGTCGGCGGTGGGCTCCGCGCTGCGATAGGTGAAGAACGCCGACGACCGTTCCGGGCCCAGGTTGACCATCGCCGCGGTGCGCCCGGGGCCGATGTACGTGGTGGCGGACGACTCGGGCACGCCAGGCACCGGGTGGGTCAGGGGGAAGGCGGCCACGAGGTACGGGAGGTCCACCCGGAAGTCGGGGCCGAACACGGCGGTACGGGTGGCCGAGTGCACCCCGTCGGCACCGACCAGCAGGTCGGCCTGCTCGATGGTGCCGTCGTTCAACTCCACGCGTACGTGATCGGTGTGCTGGTCGACGGTGGTGACGGTGGTGCCGAAGCGGATGTCGACACGGTCTCGCACCGCTTCGAAGAGGCTGGATTCCAGGTCGCCGCGGAACACCGAGAGGGCCCGCTTGCCGAGTGCGGCCTCGGCGATGGCGGACGGCACGGTGAACTTGGGCCGTCCGTCGGCGTGGACCAGCACGGTGGTGAACAGCCCCAGGTCGGCGGCGGACAGCGCGGGGAGCAGGCCGAGGCGTTCGGCGGCGTCGTAGCCCGGCCCGATCAGGTTCACCATGTAGCCGCTGCTGCGCCGGGCCGGGGCCCGTTCGGCCACGAGAACCTGCCACCCGTCCCGGTGGAGTCGCAGGGCTGTGGCCAGCCCGGCTATCCCCGCACCCACGATCACCGCACGTTTCATCCAGCACCTCGCCGCCTAGAATGAGCATCTGCTCAAACTAGTATGAGCGACTGTTCATACCGGCGCAACCGGCGACGGCGCAACCGCCTAGACTTCAGCCATGCCGCGCGGAGTCGCCATCCCAGCGCTCAGACAGCAGCTCTTCGCTGCCGTCGAGCGGTTGATCGTGGAAGAGGGGCCGAGCCGGCTCACCGGCCGGGCCGTCACGCGCGAGGCCGGCGTCGCGACTGGCCTGCTCTACGCGCACTTCGCGAACTTCGACGATTTCCTGACCGGGTTCGCGGTCGATCGCGTCTTCCAGATCGCCGGCGAGGTGGCCGGCCTGCCGCAGCGCGCCGGGTCCGGCACGGTTGCCGACAATCTGCGTCAGGCCGTCCTCGCCACGCCGTTGGGCACGCTGACGGCGTTGGCCCGGCTGACCGCGTTCCGCCCGGAGTTGTCGGCGAACGTCGAGGCGGTCCTGGGTAGCGGTATGTCAGGGCTACGGGGGATCGAACGCGCGGTCGCCGACTATCTGGCCGCCGAGCAGAGCCGTGGGCGCGTGCCTGCCGACGCCGACACCGACGCACTGGCCCTGGCGGTGGTCAGCGTGCTGCACCACGTCGCGCTGACCGGCCACACCGACCCGACGGCGGAGCACCGGATCCAGCGGGTGATCGGCGCGCTCACCCATGGTTTCCCCGCCGCCGCACCCTCCTGAGCGCCGCGCCGGCAATCCCGCGCTGGGCCTCGCGTCCCGGCCCGAATCGTCGTGCGTCTCCGCAGCGCGGTCCGCGACGTCATCGCGCGAGGACGGCGGGGCACGGTCCATCAGCCGGGGCGGGAGAGGGCTCGGGTCAGCCGGTGAAGGGCTCGGGTCCGAGGCGACCCCAGGCCACGAACGCGGCCAGGGTGAGGTAGATCAGATTCAGCACGATGAACCTCGCCTCGCCGTAGCGCAGGTGGGTGATCATCGCGCCGATCATCAGCAGGATCCAGCAGATGGCGGTCACCGGCACCAGCACCGGTGCGATGTCCAGCACGGCGGGCAGGATGAGACCGACCGCGGCTAGGACTTCCAGGACTCCGAGGGTCTTGACGAAGCCCACGCTGGCGTCGCCGGTCCACCCTCCGCCGTTGGCTGCGGCCAACTTCTGCTTGGGTACGAACGTCTTGGTGATGCCGCCGGCCAGGGCGATTGTGGCCAACAGACCGGCCGCTATCCACAGTGCCAGGTTCATGAGTTTGCCTCCGTCTCGGGTCACACAGGAGACACCGCCGGCCGCTGCGCTGTGACAGCTCGTGAAGTGACGAGGAGCACGGACGCCCGGCGTCACAGAAGTCGGCAGGCCGGTGTCTGGTGGGCGACGCGGTCGAGTTCGGCGAGACTGGAGGACGCATGGATGCGGAAGGCGGAATCAGAGGAGCGGACGGCCGGGGGGACCGGGCCGTCGACGCGTTCGTCAGTCACCGGAACCTGCTCTTCACCGTCGCGTACGAGATGCTCGGCTCGGCCGCCGACGCGGAGGACGTACTCCAGGAGACCTGGCTGCGGTGGGCGGACGCGGACCTCGCGACGGTGCGGGACCAGCGCGCCTACCTGGTCCGGATCACCACCCGGCTGTCGCTCAACCGGCTGCGGGCGGTGGGCCGGCGCAGGGAGTCCTACGTCGGTTCCTGGTTACCGGAGCCGCTGCTGACGGCACCGGACGTCGCCGACGACGTCGAACTCGCCGAGAGCGTCTCGATGGCGATGCTGCTGGTGCTGGAGACGCTCGCGCCGACCGAGCGGGCGGTGTTCGTCCTCCGTGAGGTCTTCGACCTTGGGTACGACGAGATCGCCGAGGCGGTCGACAAGAGTCCCGCCGCGGTCCGTCAGATCGCCCACCGGGCGCGGGCTCATGTCGCCGCGCGCCGGCAGCGCGGGATGGTCTCCTCGGCGGACACCCGGCGGGCGTTGGACGCGTTCCGGCGGGCCGTCGAGACCGGCGACGTGCAGGGCCTGCTCGACGTCCTCGCGCCGGATGTCGTGCTCATCGGCGACGGCGGCGGGATCAAGCAGGCCGTGCTGCGGCCTGTCGCCGGGGCCGACAAGGTGGCCCGTCTGCTGTGCAGCACACACGCCAGGACCGCGACCATGTCGCTGCACCCCGCCCAGGTCAACGGTCACCCGGCGCTGATTCTGCGGCTCGACGGCGCGGTCGACACGGTCCTCGCGCTGCGTATCGACGACGGTCTCATCAGCGGGGTCTACGCGGTGCGTAACCCGGAGAAGTTGTCGCACATGCGAAGCGAAACGGCCCTGGGCCGCTGATCGCGCTACAGGGCGCTCGCCAACCCGCCGGTCTTCGACCCGCTTCGACACGGACCCTAGTACGGGGGCGTGGGCGTCTCCGGCGACCGGTGGCGGGATCGTCGCGCATCCGCTCCGGCGACGCCGAGCAGCACAACGGCGGCGACCGCGCCTGCGGTGAGCGGCCGGAGGTGCAGTGCTGCCGGGATCAGCAGGCCGAAGGCCAGCAGGGCGGCCAGCCGGGACCGGGAGACCCGACCGAAGACCTGGTATTCGAGCGCCGATCGTCCGGCGAGGAAGAGCACCGGGCCGCCGAAGATGGCGATGAGCCAGGTCGCCGGGAGGTGCCCGAGCGGCTCGGTGATGAACAGCTCGAAGCCGACGCCGGTGAGCACGATCCCCGCGATCATGACCATGTGGGCGAACGCCATGTCGGTCGCGAGCCGGGCCGGGTTACCGGAACGGTCGACGGCCGCGCCGAGCATTCCTCCCGCCACGTGGAAGTAGATCCGCCAGAGCAGGACGGTGCTCGCCAGCGCCAGGACGAACCCACCCGTCTGGTCGGTGTGGAACTCGCTGCCGCTGAAGGCTAGGCCGATGACGAAGATCGCCTCGCCGAGAGCGATGAGGAGGAACTGTTGGTACCGCTCGGCCAGGTGCTCGGCCGCGATCATCTGGACGCCGAGTCGTTGCGCGCCGAGTCGGGGGGTCGGCCAGCCGAAGTACAGCCCCGTGTAGTCGGTCAGCACGGCGAGGGTCCAGAGTGTCCCGCGAACCGTGCCGTCGTCGACCAGCCCGCCGAGGCCCCAGAGCGGTGCGCTCAGGCCGAACCAGAACAGGATCCGGATGGACTGTTGGGGGTCCGGCCGGCCGTGCCCGGCGACGTGGAAGAACACCACTCGGCCGATCTGGAGGGTCACCAGGGTGATGGCGAAGAGGGAGGCCCGCGCGCCGAAGCCGTGCGGCACGGCGACGGCCATCGTCATGGCACCGACCAACGTCATGATGATGACGGTCTGGACGATCGGGGCGTCCGGGTCCAGCCAACTTGTCGACCAGACCGTCACCGACCAGATCGCCCACAGCGCCAGGAACAGCAGCAGAGCCTGGCCGAGGCCCGCGTACACACCGCGCTGGCCGTCGGTGAAGTCGGCGATCAGCCGCGCCGAGATCCGGGTGAGGGCGAAGACGAAGACCAGGTCGAGGAAGAGCTCCAGAAAGGTGGCCCGCTGGCGGGTGGCTTCGCTGCGCAACAGTCTGTCGGGGGTGTTCCTCATCGGCTCCCCACGTGCCGGTGTCGCCGAACGACCACTTCCCCTCCCGTCGCGGTGATCTCCTCGCCTAACGAGCCAGGGGGCGGCTGTGGCACGTGGGGGAGCGAGGCCGGCTCACCACAACAGTCACCAATCCGTCACCCGACCGCTACCGCAGGTGTGCGCCTCTACGCTCGTGGACGTGCCCGGACCTGCCGAGAAGGCCGCTGAACAGGACCGGCGTGACCTCATCGTCACGGTCGCGCGAGAGTTGGCCGAGACGGAGGGCTGGGCGGGTGTGACCACTCGACGGCTCGCCGAACGAACCCAGATCGACATGGGCGACATCTATCGGCACTTCGCCGATCTGGAGGCGCTGATCGCCGCCGTCGCGGTGTGTGCCTTCGCCGATCTGGCCGCCGACCTCGCCGAGGCGCACGCGGAGACCGCCGGGAGCCCCGAGGGGGTCTGGCCGGCGGTCGCGACCGCGTACCTCGACTTCGCGTACACGAATCCCGAGGTCTATGACGCGATGCTCGCGCTGACCCCCGACCTGGCCCTCGGCGTGGATGGCGTGCCGGCCGCGCCGAGGGCGGTCTTCGCCGAGTTGCGGGCGGCCCTGACCCCGCTGGCCGAGGGGCGGGACCCGGACACCCTGGCCGAGGTGGGTTGGAGCCTGCTGCACGGCGTGGTGATGCTCACCCGCGGTGGCCGGCTGCGACCCGAGGGGCAGGAGGACCGCGAAGCGTTGATCGCGCAACGGTTGCTGCGGTGGCCCTGACCACGCTGGGCGGGAACCATCATGGATGTCGCCTCCGCAGGACGACGGCCGCGCCGCAACGGTTCACGAAAATCCGGAAGATCTCACATCGATCTCCCGCCTATCCTGTCTCTCGGCCTTGGGACGGTGGCACGGGGAGGGGATGGCATGACGATCGGCGTGGCGGCGCGACGGCAGGCACAGGTGTTGATCTTTGATGCGGACGACACGTTGTGGGAGAACAACGTCGTCTTCGAGCGGGTGATCGACGACTTCCTTGCCTGGCTGGACCACCCCACCCTGGATCGGGCCGAACTGCGGGCCGTCCTCGACGACATCGAGCGGGCCAACGCGGTGGCCCACGGGTACGGCAGCAAGGTCTTCCTGCGCAGCCTGGCGGAGTGCCTGGAGCGGCTGCGCGAGCGGCCGGCCACCGACTCCGAACGTCAGGAGATCGACCGGCTGGCGTTGGCCCTCGTCGAGCACCAGGTTGAGCTGATGCCGGGGGTGGCCGACGCGCTCGACGACTTGGCCGGCCGGCACGAGTTGCTGCTGCTCACCAAGGGCGATCGGGAGGAGCAGCAGCGCAAGTTGGACGCCTGCGGTCTGCTGCACCACTTCGGGGCCGCGCACATCGTCGCCGAGAAGAACGTCGACACGTACCGGTGGCTCACTCGGGAGCACGGCTTCGCGCCGGACGGCGCGTGGATGATCGGCAACTCCCCGAAGTCCGACATTCTGCCGGCGCGGGCCGCCGGATTGAACGCGGTGTTCATTCCGAACGCGAACACCTGGGTGCTGGAGGACGACGAACTGGACCCGACCGACGGCTTGGTGCTGCGGCTCGCCGCGTTCCGGGATCTGCTGCGCCACTTCTGACCGTACCGAAGCCAAACAGCGTCGGCGATCATGGTCGCGTTACGCCAATCTGCCCGATTTTCATCGTGGGATCAGTCCTGCCGCCGGTCGTCCGACGCGGCTTGTCCGGCCGGTCGGAGCGCACCTAACCTGGTTCGGCGCTCACGGCCCTTCGGGGTGTGTCGGGGGCGCGTCGGCGTTCGGCGGGTGAGCACCGTGGAGCTGAGTGCGAAGTGGCCGGCTCACCCCGTTCTGGCGCGTGGCGTCGTGCCACGCCCGCGCGGCGGGGTGCCGGAGCTGTCCGCTTCCCTGCCGGACGGCCGAGGGTCAGGGCCGGGTAGTTGCGGACCCGGTCCTGACCCGCCCGCGAATCGTTCGACCCTTACGGGCGGGGCAGACCCCGCGCCGGTTCGACTGTCAGGATGGCGGCATGAAGCGCAGATCTCTCCTACTCGGCGCGGCGGCGGGTCTGGCCGCCCCGGCCGTGCTCACCCCGGCTGCGCCCGCACTCGCGACGGACCGGCCGCTGCGGCCGGGCTGGGGCACGGCCCCGGCGCAGCGGCCCTGGCCGGGGTTGCAGCTACCGAGCCGGGCCAGCGCGTTGACCACGCTGCCGGTGGAGACGAAGCAGGTGATCATCGTCGGCGCCAGCAGCTACACCACCACCTACGCCACGCTGGAGGCGTACGTGCGGGTCCGGAACGGCTGGCAGCCGGCTTCGCCGTCGTTGCCCGCTCGGATCGGCTCGAAGGGCTTCAGCGACAACCACGTGGAGGGTGTGGCGACCACGCCGACCGGCGTCTACTCGATCGGCACCACCATGTACGGCATCGCGGCCAACCCGGGCGTGCGATTCCCCTACCACCGGCTGGTCAGTGGTGACTGGTGGAACGAGAACCCGTCGTCCGCGCGCTACAACACCTTCCAGCAGAGTGCGACCAACCCGGGCGGGGCCAGCGAGGCACTGTGGAAGGAGGTCCCCGCGTACACGCACTTCGCGGTGATCACCTACAACATGCCGCCGAACGTGCCGAAGCCGGTGCCGAACGCGGGCAGCGGGATCTTCCTGCACCAGTTCAGCACCAGCGCCGGCAACGCCACCGCTGGTTGCGTCTCCCTCGCCCACGATCACCTGGTCGACGTGCTCAACTGGCTGGACCCGGCGCTGTCGCCGCGCATCGTGCTCAGCCCGTACGCCCAGCTCAGCCGATACTGAGAGCCGTTGCGGCTCAGTCCGCCTCGCGCCGGACGATCGCCACCGCCACCCGGCAGAACTCGTCCATGTCCGGGTTGAACCCGGCAGCGATGTCGGGATGCAACCCGGAGCGGGTCTCCTCCAACAGTCGCTGGCAGACCTGCTCGACCGGTTCGCCGGCATAGCCGGAGCGGACCCGCTCGGTGGCCGCCTGAAGCGCCGAGGTCAGCTGCTCCTCCAGCGGGCCGCGCAGCTTCTGCTGCACGGGATCGAGCCCGCGGGGGTCGAGCGTGACATGTGGCTCCGACATCGGTGCTCCCTTCGTCGGCGTCCGCGATACCCCACCGCGAACGTCGGTCAAACCCCGGCCGGTACGGCGGCGACCCGCACCTGGTACGAGAACTCCTCCGCCGGCTCCTCGTGGTACGACAGCCGGCGGATCTGCCGGTCGTCGTCGTAGAGGGCGACGTCGACCAGCACGCCGAGGTGGGTGAGGCCGATGCTCGACACCCGCTTCTTGTCCTGCAACACCGCGCAGACGCCGCCGAGTAGGGTGCTGGCGTCGGACGTACGGTGCCCGGGCGGGCAGCGCAACACCAGGTCCACCTCGATCGGCCCGGGCAGCGGCGTCCAGCCGGTGCGCTGGGCCGCGGCGAGGGCGGCCTGGAGCAGGGTGCGGACCCTCGTCGCCTGCCGGTGCCCGGCGGCGAAGATGGACAACGCTTCGGTCTTGACCGGTGGCAGGCCGCTCACCTCGAACGTCAGGGCGAGAGCGCGGGTGTCCTGCACGACGGCACCTCCTCGTTGGGACGATCCTGCCGAACCGGGGGAGCGGCGGTGGGACGTTCCCGCGATTACCAACCGATCGGGCAGGCATGGGTCGGCCGGAGGCGTGTCGACGGCGGTGGCGAACGCGCCGGCTACGGCGCTAGGAAAACGCTAGCCGACGACGCCCGCGCTCGGTAGTCGGTCGTTCACCCGGTGGGGCGTGGTGCGAAGGCGCAGAACTCGTTGCCCTCGGGGTCGGCCAGCACCCACCACCAGTGCGCCTCGTCGAGCGGCTCCCGCAGCAGCGTCGCGCCCGCCGCGATCAGCGCCATCGGCTCCGGGTCGACCAGGTCGACGTCCCAGTGCAGCCGGTTCTTGACCGTCTTGGGCTCGGCCACCCCGACGAACACCCAGTACTCCCACGGGAACCCGGCCGCGCCGGCCACCGACGAGGTGCTCGCCTCGTGCTCGACGGTGCCGCCGACCACCCCGGCCCACCAGGTCGCCTGCGCCGCCGGGTCGGTCGAGTCCACCACCAGCTCGAACGGGCCTGGTCGGGTGCCGTCACGGGCCGGGAACGCGCAGAACTCGTTGCCCTCCGGGTCGTCGAGCACCCACCAGGACGCCTCGCCGCCCGGTTCGCGGACCAGCCGTGCGCCATCCGCGAGCAACGCCGCCGGGTCCGCGTCGGCCAACCGCAGATCCAGGTGTACGCGGGTCTTGCCGACCCGAGGCTCGGGCACCTTGTTCACCCAGATCGACTCGGCGTTGGAGCGCGCGGAGCGCGGGTCCACCCGGGTGTCGTCGTCACCGGCATCGGCCACGTCACCGTCGAGCATGCGGGCCCAGAAGGCGCCGAGTGCGAGTGGGTTGGTGGCGTCCAGGCAGAGATCCTTGAAGCGCGCAATCATGGCCCCAGCATGCCTGACCCGGGTTTGACCCGGGTTTGACCCGGGTCTGACCCGGGTCTGACCGCGATCTTGCACATTCTGTCCCGACGTAGGGGGCATTCCACGCTTTTCGGCGACCGAAACTGCAAGATCGGCGCGGGCGGGCGGTCGGGGCATGTCTACTTCGGAGAAGCCCTCGCGTGAGGGCTTCTCCGGGTTTCGCGTTCAGTGTTGCTTGACGAAACCGACGAACGCCTTCCAGGCCGTCGGGTCGACGTGCAGGGTGCCGCCGTCGCGGTCCTTGGTGTCGCGCACCAGCACCACGCTCGGCAGGTTGTCGGCGACCTCGACGCAGGCTCCGCCGTTGCCACCGGACCGGGTCGACTTGCGCCACTGGGGGGTCAGCATGCCCATGACTTCGCCACTTCCTTGATCAGGTCGATTGACTGCCGGCGGGGGAGCGCCTCGTTCCGCACGATTTCCCATGTCTTCGCCAGCTTAGCGACGTCGGTTGGCGCATCGACGATCTGCGCGGTGAGCTGGTTGTCGGCATAGGTCACGCGCTCGCCGTCCGGCATCTCGGCGATGATGAACTGGCCGCCCATTCCCAGGTACATCCCAGCATCCGTCGGGACGATGTGCACCTGGATATGCTCCGCCGCCGTCAACTGGGCGAGGTGTTCGCACTGCTCGACCATGAGCCCCGGCTGGTCGAGCACCGGCCGGCGCAGCACCGCCTCGTCCAGGACGGCGATGAGCTGCGGCGGGCGCGGGCGTTGCAGGATCGCCTGGCGCTCCAACCGGGAGGCGACGATCCGGTCCACATCCTCGGGGTCGAACCGGCCACCGGCCAGCGTCGCGCGGGCGTACCGCTCGGTCTGGAGCAGGCCCGGCACGTACGCCAACTCGAACCAGCGCAGCGTGGTCGCCTCCCGCTCGAACTCGATCCACTCGCGCAGCCAGGCCGGCTCGGCGTCGAGCCGGGCCAACCCCTCCAGCATGCGCAGGAAGCGCCCGCCGGTGTGGTGGTGGGTGTCGACCGCCCTCATGTACTCCTTAGTGGGCGGTCGCCCGCCGGTCTCCACCGAGCTGACATGTGAACCCGAATAGCCGATGCCCCTGCCGAAGTCGTCCTGACTGAGCCCGAACCCCGTCCGGAACAGACGCAGTTCCTCCAGTACGTAGTCGGTGACGCTCCCCATCGATTCCCCAACCTTCGCTCGGTCTGGCTCGGCGTGTCCCTCATGGGTGCTCACCTGGACCGCTGAGCTGCACGGATGGCACGAGCACGTATCGACGGTAGTCGCGTCATCACCAGACTGTCACCAGTGGCGGGTCCGCTGGTGGCCGGGATGGCGGCGGCAGGCTCTGCACCCGGGGTCGCTCCCGTCTCCCCCTTGCGGGAGCGACCCCTTCACCCACCTTCAGGAGGACGATGTGCTGAGGCCCTTGGTGCGGTGGCGGTGATGGTTGTGGTCCGGCCGCCCGTCCCGCACGTCGCCATGCGCCCGCTCTGGCGGTGCCGCAACTGCGGCCGGGAGTGGCCCTGCCAGCCGGCCAAGCTCGCCCTGCTGAGCGAGTACCGGGCTAACCGGACCGCACTGTTGATCTATCTCGGCACTCTTATGCACGAGGCGACGAACCAGCTCACCCAACTCCATCCGGACCACCCGCCGGCCCGGATGACCGAGCGTTTCCTCTCCTGGGCCAGGGCCCGCGGCTGACGCTCGGCCCGCCGTCCTTCATCCCGGAAAGTGGATCAGCGGCACCCCGTCGGAGTATCCGGGCCCCTCGCTGGTCAGCACCGCGGCGTCGTGGGTCAGGCCCGCCACGGCGGCTGCGGCCAGGTCGAAACGACGGGTCCTGCGCTGCCAGAAGGTCAGCTCCGGTAGATCCTCCGCCTGCTCGGGCAGCAGCGCGCAGGACGTCAGGGCCAGCAGCTTGTGCAGCAGGGCCAAATCCTTGCCGGTCGCCATGGTCAACGCTTCGGTCGCTGCCACCACCGGCACCCCGAACCGCACCCCGTCCTCAATCACCTCGTGGACGGGCTCGCCCACGTGCACCGTCCGGAGGACGGCGTACCCCAGCAGGGCCGACCGGTCCAGGATGAGCCGAACTGGTGGCGTCGTCTCCGAGGTCATGCGGCGTCGGCGCGGGGCGCGGTGTCGTCACCGTTCATCTCGGCCTCCATGGCGGCGCGGATCTTGGCGCGCTCCGCCTCGAACCGCTCCGGAGACCACTCAGCCTCGACGCCCAGGCGACGGGCCCGCGCCTCGGCCACACCCTGCTCGCTGACGTGGATGCCGGCGGCGAGCAACAACTCCTTGTGCTGCTCCACCCGCTTGCGCCGACGCACCGACTCAGTGACGTAGGCGCTGGCCATGCGGTTGCCCTGGCTCTCCAGGATCTGACTCACGTCCGGGGGGACGGAGATCGTGAAGCGGCGCTGAGGCTCTGTCATACGCGCAGCTTACACCTGTCATACTCCAGGCTGGCGCTGCTCGTACCGTCAAGCGGGTTTGACTCTGGTGGCATTCGGGTGCGGGCCGTCGGCGGCGGTCCGGGCCTCGCGCAGTGACAAGCGGCGTGCCAGCGCAGTGGCGCCCGCGAGCGCGGCCAGGACCATGGCGATCTCCGCGACCACCACCGGCGGTGCCGTGCTGTAGTGGGTGGACCAGGCGAAGCCGACAGTGATCGGCGTGATGACGATGCCGGCCGCCGGCACGAGGATGCTCATCAACCGAGCCGTCCGCCGGATATCGGGCAGGTCGCGGAGCCGGGTCCGTACCGCGATGACCGCTCCCGTGACGACCACGGCGGCCGGTATGCCGTAGTAGACGGCGACGGCGAGCTGGACCGGTACGTCGATCGAGCGGGGGATGTCGACCATGCGGACGAAGGCCGGGTAGGCCGCCATCAGGAGGCCGTAGCCGAGCACGACACCGAGCGTCGCGCCGATCAGCGCGGTGCCGAGAATGCGGCCGTAGTCGCCACGCACCCGTCGGACGCCAGCCTCGTCGGCGAGCCGCCGCGCGAAGCCGGACACGTCACCGCCGATCAACTGCTCGGGATCGCCCCCGTCGGCGGCCGCGGCTCGCAGGTCGAGGCGCAGGTCCGCGGCGAGTGCCGCCCGATCGGCCGAGCCGACCCCGTACCCGCGCCACGCCTGGTCGGCTTCGCCCAGCAGGCGGTCGATGGTGTCCATGGGTCAACTCCTCGTGGGGTTGTGGTCGAGCGGGCAGAGAACGGCGTCGACGGTGTCGGTGAAGCGGTTCCACTGTTTCTGCCAGGCATCCAGGTGGATCCGACCGGACCCGGTCAGCGCGTAGACCTTTCGGGGCGGACCGGTCGGGCTGACCTGCTGTTCGTGAGCAACAAGGCCAAGTCGGCGCATGCGAGTCAGCAGGGGATAGATGGTGCCGTAGCTGATGGCGCCGAAGCCGGCCGTCTCCATTCGCCGAACCAGCTCGTAGCCGTGCGCCGGCTCGCGTGCCAGCAGCGCCAGCAGGCACATGTCCAGCGCGCCCCGCAGGAGTTGGGTCTGGCGGTCGTTGTCGTCGAAGGACTGGCTCTCCGCCGCTACCATGCGACACATACTACCTTGCTATTTGGCGTCACGATATACCGAACTGAACTTCGGCTGTGACAGCCAGGTTTCGCGACTTCCCGGGTGGGGCAGAGTAGCCGCTACAGAGCGTTCGCGCCGGAGTTTTCGCAGCTCACCGGCTCGAGATCGTCTCGCCGTGCGCCGGGGCACGGATGCCCTCCCCGGTCTTCGCCGAGGAGAGGGGGAGAGCGATGACGGACCCCGAGACGGCTCGACACCGACGCCGGCCGGTTGTTCGGCTGGGCGCGGCGGCCGCCGCGCTGGCACTCGTCGCACCGCTGGCCGCGTGCGGCGCGGACGACGCTGGCGGCCCACCCACGATCAACCTGTACTACCCGCCAGAGCAGAACCTGCAGAAGGTCGTCGACGACTGCAACGCGCAGGCCCAGGGACGGTACGAAATCGCCTACCGGGTGCTGCCCCGGCAGGCCGACGACCAGCGGGTGCAGATGGTGCGCCGGCTGGCCGCCGAGGACAGCGGGATGGATCTGCTCGGCCTGGACGTCACCTGGACCCAGGAGTTCGCCAGCGCCGACTGGATCCGCGAGTGGACCGGCCAGGACAAGGCCGAGGTCGAGCAGGGCACCCTCGCCGGGCCGTTGGACACCGCCCGGTACGAGGACAAGCTGTACGCGGCGCCGAAGAACACCAACGTCCAGTTGCTCTGGTACCGCAAGGACCTGGTGCCGCAGCCGCCGACCACCTGGGACCAGATGATCAGCGCGGCCCAGCAGCTCAAGGACCAGGGCAAGCCGTACCAGGTGCTCACCATGGGCGCGCAGTACGAGGGTCTGGTCGTCCTCTACAACACCCTGGCCGAAAGCGCCGGCGGGAAGATCCTCAGCGACGACGGCAAGAAGGCCGTGATGGACGAGGGCACGGTCCGGGCGTTGGAGCAGCTGAAGAAGTTCGCCAACTCGGGGGTGACCTCGCCGTCGTTCAGCAACGCCACCGAGGACCCGGTTCGGCTGGAGTTCCAGTCCGGTGCGGGCGCGTTCCAGGTGAACTGGCCGTTCGTCTACCCGGCCCTTCAGGAGGCGAACCCGGAGCTGGCCAAGCAGGTCGGCTGGGCTCGGATTCCGGGCATCGACGAAGGCACCCCCAGCAAGGTCACCATCGGTGGGGTCAACCTGGCGGTCAGCTCCTACTCCAAGCACCCGGAGCAGTCCTTCGAGGCGGCCCGGTGCATCCGCAGCGCCGAGCACCAGAAGTTCTCCGCCATCAACGACGGCGTTCCTCCGACCATCGAGGCGGTCTTCGACGACCCGGAGATGACCGAGGCGTACCCGATGAAGGACACCATCCTGGAGGAGTTGAAGGAACCGGCGACGCGTCCGCTGACCCCCGCCTACCAGAGCATCTCCACAGTGATGTCGGCGATCCTGTCGCCACCGTCCGGGATCCGCCCGCAGCAGACCGCCGACGAGCTGCGCGGCGCCATCGCCGACGCCCTCCAGTCCAAGGGGGTCCTGCCGTGAGCGCGAGGAGTGAGCCGTTCCTGCGAGCCCCGCAGTCGCGAAGGAAGGTGGCCCCGTGAGTATCAACGCCACGCCGACCGGCGCCGAAGTCGCCGCCGAGGAAACCCAGCGGCCCGCCTCCGTACCGAAGCAACGCGGCAGCCGTCGCAAGCCCCCGTTGAGCGAGAACAAGAAGGCCGAACGCCGGCTCGGTCTGCTGCTCTGCGCGCCGGCCGCGCTGGTCATGATCGCGGTGACCGCGTACCCGATCATCTACTCGGTCTGGCTGTCGTTGCAGCGCTTCGACCTGCGCTTCCCCGACCAGCGTGAGTTCATCGGGCTGGAGAACTACGTCACAGTGCTCACCAACGAGTTCTGGTGGACCGCGTTCGGGGTGACAACGCTGATCACGGTGGTCACCGTGGCCGTCGAGCTGGTGCTCGGTATGGGCCTGGCGATCATCATGCACCGCACCATCGTCGGGCGCGGCCTGGTCCGGACCTCGGCGCTGATCCCGTACGGGATCGTCACAGTGGTCGCCGCGTTCTCCTGGCGGTACGCCTGGACGCCCGGCACCGGCTACCTGGCCGACCTGTTCAGTGACGGCGCGCCGCTCACCGAACGGGCCAGCTCCCTGGCGATCATCATGCTGGCGGAGATCTGGAAGACCACCCCGTTCATGGCGCTGCTGCTGATGGCCGGCCTGGCGCTGGTCCCGGAGGACCTGCTCAAGGCGGCCTCCACCGACGGCGCGACCGCCTGGCAGAAGTTCACCAAGGTGATGCTGCCGGTGATGAAGCCGGCGATCCTGGTCGCGTTGCTGTTCCGCACCCTGGACGCGTTCCGGGTCTTCGACAACATCTTCGTGTTGACCGCCGGAGGCAACGAGACGTCGTCGGTGTCGATGCTCGCCTACAACAACCTGATCCGGGGCCTCAACCTCGGCATCGGTTCGACGATGTCGGTGCTGATCTTCATCACCGTGGCGATCATCGCGTTCATCTTCGTGAAGCTGTTCGGCACCGCTGCCCCGGGCAGCGACGACGGGGAGAGGCGCTGACATGGCTGTCGAAACCACTACCAGGGCAAAACTGCGCTGGGGTCTGCTCGACGTCCTCGTGGTCGTCTTCGCGCTGGTCCCGGTGCTGTGGATCGCGTCGCTGTCGTTCAAGACGCCGGCCACCCTCACCGACGGGAACTTCATCCCCCGGGAGTGGACGCTGGACAACTACCGGACCATCTTCGACACCGACCAGTTCGTCCGGGCGCTGGTCAACTCGATCGGCATCGCGCTGATCGCCACGCTGATCGCGGTGGTGCTCGGCGCGATGGCCGCGTACGCGATCAGCCGGCTGGACTTCCCCGGTAAGAAGCTGCTGGTCGGCGTCTCCCTGCTGATCGCGATGTTCCCGCAGGTGTCACTGGTGTCGCCGCTGTTCGAGATCGAGCGTCAGCTCAAGATCTTCGACACCTGGCTGGGGCTGATCCTGCCGTACATCACCTTCGCGTTGCCGCTGGCGATCTACACGCTGTCGGCGTTCTTCAAGCAGATCCCGTGGGATCTGGAGAAGGCAGCGAAGATGGACGGCGCCACCCAGGCGCAGGCGTTCCGGCGGGTGATCGCGCCACTGGCCGCGCCCGGGCTGTTCACCACGGCGATCCTGGTCTTCATCTTCTGCTGGAACGACTTCCTGTTCGCCATCTCGCTGACCTCGACCGAGCGGTCCCGCACGGTGCCGGCCGCGTTGTCGTTCTTCACCGGCGCGTCGCAGTTCGAGGACCCCACCGGGGCGATCTGCGCCGCCGCCGTGGTGATCACCGTTCCGATCATCCTGTTCGTTCTCTTCTTCCAGCGTCGCATCGTGTCCGGGCTGACCTCCGGCGCGGTAAAGGGATAGGTGGGTAGTCATGGCTGACATCGTGCTGGACAAGGTGAGCAAGAGCTTCCCGGACGGGACCGTCGCCGTGCAGGACGTCGACCTGGAGATCGCCGACGGCGAGTTCGTGATCCTGGTCGGGCCCTCGGGCTGCGGCAAGTCCACCACCCTCAACATGATCGCCGGGCTGGAGGACATCAGCTCCGGTGAGCTGCGCATCGCCGGGCAGCGGGTCAACGACAAGGCCCCCCGGGACCGGGACATCGCCATGGTGTTCCAGTCGTACGCGCTGTACCCGAACATGACCGTGCGGGAGAACATGGCGTTCCCGCTGCGGCTGGCGAAACTCGACAAGGAGACCATCGACCGCAAGGTCGACGAGGCGGCGAAGGTGCTGGAGCTGACCTCGCTGCTGGACCGCAAGCCGGCCAACCTCTCCGGTGGCCAGCGTCAGCGGGTGGCGATGGGCCGGGCGATCGTCCGCCAGCCGAAGGCGTTCCTGATGGACGAGCCGCTGTCCAACCTCGACGCCAAGCTGCGGGTGCAGATGCGCACCGTGGTGTCCCGCCTGCAGAAGCAGCTCGGCACCACCACCGTCTACGTCACCCACGACCAGACCGAGGCGATGACCCTCGGCGACCGCGTGGTGATCATGCGCGGGGGCGCGGTGCAGCAGGTCGGGCCGCCGCAGGAGCTGTACGACCACCCGAAGAACCTCTTCGTGGCCGGCTTCATCGGCTCGCCGTCGATGAACTTCCTGCACGCCGCCGTGCAGGACGGCGAGCTGCACACCGCCCTGGGCACGGTGCCGATCGGTGACCGGGTCCGCCGGGAGTTGGAGGCGGCCGACGCGCCCCGCGAGCTGATCCTCGGCATCCGGCCCGAGCACTTCGAGGACGCCGAACTGGTCGACGACGACACCCGTCGGCGGGGCATGGAGTTCGAGGCGCCGGTGGACATCGTCGAGTCGATGGGCTCGGACAAGTACGTCTACTTCACCGTCGAGGGTGAGAAGGCCAGCGCCGCCGAGCTGGAGGAGCTGGCCGCCGACGCGGGCGCCGCCGACTTCGCCGGTGCCGGCGGCAACCTGGTGACCCGGCTGTCCGCCGAGTCCCCGGTCGCCGAGGGGCAGACGCGGCGGGTCTGGTTCAACCTGGAGAAGATCCACCTGTTCGACCCGGCCAACGGCCGCAACCTGACCCTGCACGAGGGTCGAGCCGCCGGCGCGCTCGCCGACTGACGGCCCCGATCGCGCCGATCTTGCACTTTCGGTCGTCGATACAGGTGGAATGCCCCTTGTGTCGGGACAGGAAGTGCAAGATCGGCGCGGCGGGGGCGGGGCG
>NZ_QGSY01000008.1 GCF_003857035.1 Micromonospora arida | reverse complement strand
GGCGCGGTCAGGCCGGGCGGGCGCCGACGGCGTCGCGGATCTCGGCGCCCACCGCGCCCTCGACGGCGCGGGCGCAGTGTGCGCAGCAGAAGAAACGGCCGTTGACCTCGACGCCGTGCCCGACGATTTTGACCTGGCAGTGCTCGCAGATCGGTGCCATGCGCTGGATCGCGCACTCGAACGAGTCGAAGGTGTGCACGTCGCCGCTGACGGTGTGCACCTCGAACGCCATCCAGTAGTCGTTGCCGCAGACCTCGCAGGTTGCCACCGAAAACCTCCGTTAAATGGACAAGTGCCTACAGAATCCCTCAGGCGGCGCCGACGTGGGGCGGAACGTCGACGCCTGGCCACGGCGGGCGGCGTGTCGGCGTCGGCGTGTTGCCCGTCGTGCCGGGTGAACCGCCGCAACCCCCGGAGGCCGTTACCTCGGCACCGGCGGCGTCTGGTTGGACGACGGGTCGGCCGACCAGGTCGACGACCGGGACAGCCTGCTCCAGCTCTGCGAAGAAAACTGCCGTCATCTATGGATTTATCGATGAGAGTCTTTACTGTTAACAATGTTTAAATTACGTTGAGGGCACCCACCGGACCCTGGAGAAGGAGCTGTCCCCATGCGTCGAAGAATCACCGTCCCGCTGGTGGCGGCGGGCGCCGTCGCCGCCACCCTCACCGTTGCCGCCCCCGCCCAGGCGCACGGCTACGTCTCCGCCCCACCGAGCCGGCAGGCGCTCTGCGCGCAGGGCAGGGTGCCCGACTGCGGGCAGATCAAGTACGAGCCGCAGAGCGTCGAAGGGCCCAAGGGCCTGCGTAGCTGCAATGCCGGAATCGCCCAGTTCGCCGTCCTCAACGACGACAGTCGGGGCTGGCCGGCCACCTCGGTGGGCAGCTCGCTGACCTTCACCTGGGTGAACACTGCCCGGCACGCCACCAGCAACTGGGAGTACTGGATCGGCAACACCCGGGTCGGCGTGGTCAACGGCAACGGCCAGCAGCCGGGCGCAACGGTGTCGCACAACGTCAATCTCGGCGGCTTCTCCGGCCGACAGAAGATCCTCGCGGTGTGGAACATCTCCGACACGGCGAACGCCTTCTACTCCTGCATCGACGTGCAGATCGGCGGCGGAGGGTCGACCC
>NZ_QGSY01000105.1 GCF_003857035.1 Micromonospora arida | reverse complement strand
CTCCAAGCAGCCTTGACAACCCCCTAACCCCACCCCGCAGCCAGCTCCCATCCTTGTTGATCAAGAGGTTTGCGTCGTCCGGAAGCCGGGATCTGACGGAAACTTCTTGATCAACAAGGGTGAGGGCGCAGGCCTCGGGCTGCCTAGCCGTGGTTCGGCCCTCGGCAGAATCGGCGGTCAGCGGGTGGCCGGTGGGCCGGCGCGGGTCGATGCTGGGCCGATGGCGACCTTCTCCCTCCAGGCCACCCCGACCGACGCGGCGAGCTGGGCCGAGCTGGCCCGTCGGGCCGAGACCGCCGGCTTCGACGCTCTGCTCGCCGCGGACCACCCCGGCGACGTGACGTCACCGTTCGTGGCGCTGGCCGCCGCCGCCCCGGTCACCTCGACGATCGGGCTCGGCTCGTACGTGTCGAACCTCGGCGTACGGGAACCGATGCTGCTCGCGGCCGACGTGGCCACCCTCGATCTGATCTCCGGCGGACGGGCCCGGCTCGGTGTCGGCGCCGGTCACACCCCGGCGGAGTGGCGCGCGGTGGGCCGGGAACGCCCCGACGTGACCGGCCGGGTCCGCCGTTGCGTGGCCGTCGCCGAGGCGGTCCGCGCCCTGCTCGACGGTGCCTCGGTCACCGTCGACTCGGCCGAGCTGACGATGCGCGACGCGGTGCTGCGCGAACCCCGGCCGGTGCAGGACCGGATCCCGCTGACGATGGGTACGGCGAACTCGACGCTGCTGCGCTGGGCCGGCGCGCACGCCGACGTGGTCGGGCTGATCGGCTTCGGACGTACCCTCGCCGACGGCCACCAGCATGAGGCGCGCTGGCGGGCCGACCAGATCGAGGCGCAGCTGGCCTGCGTGGCCGCCGGCGCAGCCGGCCGGGCCGACCCGCCGGCGCTGGAGGCGCTGGTGCAGACGGTGGTGGTCACCGACGATGCGGAGGCCGCCGCCGCGGAACAGGCCCGGCGCATCGGCATGACCGTCGCCGAACTGCTGGCCACCCCGTTCGTGCTGATCGGCACGGTGAACGAGATCATCACGGCGGTCGCCGAGCACGAACGGCGCTGGGGGGTGACCCGATTCGTGGTCCGCAGCGACGCGCTAAACCCGCTAGCGCCGGTCCTGACCCGCCTGACCTGACCCCCCTCCCC
>NZ_QGSY01000009.1 GCF_003857035.1 Micromonospora arida | reverse complement strand
CCCCCTCGCCCACGAAGACCACCACGCCGAAGCCGACGCCCACGCCGACGCTGACGACCACCCCGACGCCCACCCCGACCGGCAGCACCACGCCGAAGCCGTCCGACACCCCGAGCAACACTCCGACGACCCTGCCCCCGGCGCCGACCAGCGCGCCGGCCAGCACGTCTCCGCCGACCACGCCGAAGGCGAGCACGAGCGCGACGACCACGCCGAAGGCCAGCACGAGCGCGACGACCACGCCGAAGGCCAGCACGAGCGCGACGACCAGCCCCAGCACCGCAGGCTGATCCGCCACGACCGGCTCCGGCTGTCCGCTCGGGACGATCTGTGGCACCGTGACAACCAGGCACATCCGACTCGACGTCACGGGTCCGGGTGCGAGCATGGCGCGGAGGGCGGAAATGGCCGAGCAGAGAGATCCGGCGGAGACTGTCGACCCCGTGGTCGACCAGTCCGGCCCACCTGGGCCGGACACCGCCGACCCGGTGGCCGCCAGCGACGCCAGCCCGGCCGCCACCAGCTCGACAGGCAGCGGCACCAGTTCGGCGGACGCCGACTCCGATGACAGCGACGCCGCCCCGGCTGTCAGCGGCCCGGTCGGCAGTGGCACGGCAGCGGTCGTCGCGGACGCCTCGACCGAGGCCGACGACGACGCATCCGCCGGCGGCGACGAGCGCCAGAACCCGGCGGCCGCACCGGTACGCGCACGTGCCAGCGTCGTGACCGCCGGTGCTCTCCGCAGTGACCTGCCGGCCAGCGCTCCGGTCACCGCGACCACCTACCGTGCGACCGGCTCGGCCAGCCCAGCCGACGTGTCGTTGCCGGGCCAGCGAAGCGACTCCTCCGCGCCGGCCCGGGCCAGCGCCACGGTTCCGAGCAGCAGCCGGGGCACTGCCAGCGCCCTGGGCACCCCGGACCGTCGCGAGAGCGCACCCGCCGTCTATCGAGCCGCGCCGGTGGGTGCCGAGCCGGCCCAACCTCCGACGCCGTCGACTCCCGAGCCGGAGCCGGACCCCACGCCACCCGGTCCCGGGCCGACCGAGCCGTCGCCACCGGAACCGGAGCCCGCGCCGGCCCCGGGTCCGTACCCGCCCGATCCGGTGCCGACGCCGGGTCCTCGACCCACGCCGCCGCCCGGTCCGGTTCCGCCCGTTCCCGGCC
>NZ_QGSY01000010.1 GCF_003857035.1 Micromonospora arida | reverse complement strand
GGGTGGGGTTAGTCGGATCGGCGGGTTGCGGCTACGGCCAGGTCTACCAGGGCTTGGCGGGCCTCGGTGTCGAGGTCGACGGCGGTCAGGGCAGCCAGGGCGGCGTCGGTGAGTGTGGCGATCCGCTGTTCGGTACGGGCCAGCGCCCCGCTCCCCGAGATCACCTCGCGGAGCAGGGCCACCCCGTGCTCGTCCAGATCCGGGTCGCCGAGCCGGCCGAGCAGCAGTTCGCGGCCCGCGTCGTCGGTAGCCTCCACGGCCGCCGCCACCAGGTAGGTGCGCTTGCCCTCGCGTAGGTCGTCCCCGGCCGGTTTGCCGGTCAGCGCCGGGTCGCCGAAGACCCCCAGCACGTCGTCGCGGAGCTGGAACGCCTCGCCCAGCGGCAGCCCGTACGCCGAGTAGGCCGTCCGTACGTCCTCCGGCGCGTCGGCCAGCGCGGCGCCGAGCAGCATCGGACGCTCGACCGTGTACTTCGCGGACTTGTACCGGGCGACCTTGCTGGCCCGTTCCACCGAGGTGTCCCCGGTGACCTGCGTCAGCACGTCGAGGTACTGCCCGACGGTGACCTCGGTGCGCATCTCGTCGAAGACCGGCCGGGCCCGGGCCAACGACCACAGGTCCAGGCCGGCGGAGTGCAGCAGCTCGTCGGACCAGACCAGGCACAGGTCACCGAGCAGGATGGCCGCGGCGTCGCCGAAACCGTCCGGGTCGCCGCCCCAGCCGGCCTCCCGGTGCCGGGTAGCGAACCGTCGGTGTACCGCGGGCTCACCGCGACGGGTGTCGGAACGGTCCATCAGGTCGTCGTGGATCAGGGCGCTGGCCTGGACGAACTCCAGTGCGGCCAGGGCGGTCAGCACCTGGTCGCCGTCCAGCCCGCCGGCCCCCCGGAACCCCCAGTACGCGAATGCGGGACGCAGCCGCTTGCCGCCGCCGAGCACGAACGTCTCGATCGTCTCGGCCACCGGACTCAGCGCGTCGTCCACGGCGGCGAGCCGGACCCGTTGGCCGGCCAGGAACTCGGTGAGAGCCTTGTCGACCCGCTGCCGCAGGCCGGCGCGGTCGACGGGGGACACGGGAGCAGCGTGGGTCACGCCCCGACGCTAGCCGGTCGTCCGTGCTCGTGCTCCACCGCCACGCGTAGTCCCGTCGGTGCGGCCGGGGCCCGTCCGCACCGACGGGAC
>NZ_QGSY01000219.1 GCF_003857035.1 Micromonospora arida | reverse complement strand
GCCCGCCGCCGCCCACGACGAGCAGATCACCTACCAGGACTGGTCCGGGCCCGCCGACTGGCACCGGGGCAGCCGGGCCGGAACCCGCGTCGTGCCCGGCGCCCGAGCGGGCGTCACCCTTGCCCGCCCGGCCGGCACCATCGAGTACGCCGACCCGCACACCGGCGCCACCCGCACCTGGGAGTACGGCACCTGGACCTCGCCGGTGACCCGGGTCGGGTTCGACGCCACCGAGCTGATCGCCTCCTGGAACGCGGAGACCCCCGCCGGCACCTGGATCCAGGTGGAGATGCAGGGCAGCTACACCAGCGGCGACCAGACTCCGTGGTACGTCCTGGGTCGCTGGGCGTCCGGCGACACCGACATCAAGCGGACCAGCGTCAACCGGCAGGGCGACCCCTGGTCGACGATCTGGACCGACACCTTCAGCATCGACGACGCCACCGCCGGGGTGCTGCTGCGGTCGTACCAGCTCAAGCTGACCCTCTACCGCGCACCCGGGCAGAGCGCCGCCCCGGTGGTCCGGATGCTGGGCGCGATGAGCAGCACAGTGCCGGACCGGTTCACCGTGCCGCCGAGCGCCGGACACATCGCCTGGGGCCGGGAACTGCCGGTGCCGCGCTATTCGCAGAACGTGCACTCCGGGCACTACCCCGAGTACGACGGCGGCGGCGAGGCGTGGTGCTCACCCACCTCGACGGAGATGGTGGTCGAGTACTGGGGACGCAAACCGTCGGCGGCCGACACCTCCTGGGTGGACCCGACCTACCCCGACCCGACGGTCAACCACGCCGCGCGGATGACCTACGACTACGCGTACGACGGCGCGGGCAACTGGCCGTTCAACACCGCGTACGCGGCCAGCTTCCCGGGGCTGGAGGGCCGGGTGACCCGGCTGCACTCGCTGGACGAGCTGGAGCGTTTCATCGCCGCAGGCATCCCCGTCGTGACCAGCCAGTCCTTCCTCGCCAGCGAGCTGGACGGGGCGAACTACGGCACCTCCGGGCACCTGTTCGTGGTGGTCGGCTTCACCGCTGACGGCGACGTGATCGTCAACGACCCGGCCTCGTCCAGCAACGACGTGGTGCGCAACGTCTACAAGCGTGCGCAGTTCGAGCAGATCTGGCTGCGCACCAAGCGCACCAACGCCAGCGGCGGCGTCTCCGGTGGCTCCGGCGGCATCGCGTACCTGATCAAGCCCATCACAAAGCCCTGGCCCAAGGTCCCCGGCTCCACCAACTGGTAACCCTGTCCCT
>NZ_QGSY01000097.1 GCF_003857035.1 Micromonospora arida | reverse complement strand
GGGTTTGGCGACGGGCTTGTCGATCCGGTTGACTGTTCGGGTGCTGAGGGTGGGGTTGACCGGCGGGATCGGGTCAGGCAAGAGCGCGGCGGCGGCGCGGCTCGTCGAGCGGGGCGCGGTGCTGATTGACGCCGACCGGGTGGCCCGGGAGGTGGTGGCGCCGGGTACGGACGGGCTGGCCGAGATTATCGCCGCCTTCTCCGACGCGGTCGTGGACGCCGACGGCGCACTGGACCGTGCCGCACTGGGAGCGGTGGTGTTCGCCGACGAGACCGCCCGCCGTCGGCTGGAGGCGATCACCCACCCCCGGGTCCGTGCCCGCACCGCGGAGCTGACCGCCGCGGCGGCACCCGACGCGATAGTCGTCAACGACGTACCGCTGCTGGTCGAGGTGGGTCTCGCGCCGACGTACCACCTGGTGGTCGTGGTGCAGGCGGCCGTGTCGACCCGACTGGAGCGGCTGGCGCGCGACCGGGGGATGGGTCGCGCGGAGGCCGAGCGGAGGATCGCCGCCCAGGCCGACGACGCCCGCCGTCGGGCGGCGGCGGACGTGGTGCTGACCAACGACGGGAGCCTTTCGGCGCTGCACCACGCCGTCGACCTGCTCTGGAAGCAGCGGTTGGTGCCCTACGAGGACAACCTGCGCCAGCGGCGGGTGGTCCCGCCGGACGCGGCCGAGCTGGCCGGGGCCGACGCGAGTTGGCCGGAGCAGTACGCGCGGCTGGCCGCCCGGATCCAGCATGCGCTCGGCTCGGATGCCCTACGGATCGATCACATCGGTGCGACGGCGGTGCCCGGCCTGGCCGCCCAGAACGTCATCGACGTGCAGGTGGCGGTCTCCAGCCTCGCCGACGCCGACGGGCCGTTGGCCGATCGGCTGGCGTACGCCGGGTTCCCACGGGTGCCGGGGCAGTGGTGGGACGACCCGCGCCCGGCCGGCAAGGGGCGGTGGGAGAAGCGGCTGCACGGCAGCGCGGACCCGGCCCGCCCGGTTCGTCTGCACGTGCGGTTGGCGGATTCGCCGGGCTGGCGGTACGCGCTGCTGATGCGCGACCACCTGCGTGCCGACCCGGATCAGCGGGCCGCGTACCTGCTGTTCAAGCGGGACCTGATGGACGCGGCGCCGGAGGCCGGCGATTCCGGCACGGCCCGCAACCCATGGTTCGACGAGGAGTACCTGCGGGCCGAGCAGTGGGCGGAGCAGACCGGCTGGCACCCCTGAGGCGTCGGTCAGCGGGCACCGGGTCGGGGGGTCGAAGGTCGGGGGGTCGAAGGTCGAGGGGCTG
>NZ_QGSY01000117.1 GCF_003857035.1 Micromonospora arida | reverse complement strand
GGGTTCGTCGGCAGCGTCAGATGTGTATAAGAGCCAGCCCCACCGATGGTCGGCACCCCGCCCCCGACCAGCGGCGACCTCGCGGCCGGCCGGTCCACCTCGGCCAGCAGCCAGAACGGTCCGTTCCCGGCGTCGAACGCGGTGGACTCCGACGCCGGCAGCTACTGGGAGAGCGGCGGCGGCGCCTTCCCACACTGGTGGCAGGTCGACCTCGGCGCCAGCCACCAGGTCAACAAGCTCGTCGTGCGGCTCCCCGCCGGCTGGGGCGCGCGCACCCAGACGATCACCGTGCAGGGCAGCGTCAACGGCAGCACCTTCTCGACCATCGCCGCGGCCTCCGCGTTCACCTTCGACCCGGCAACCGGCAACACCGTCACCCGCACGCTGACGACCACCACGGCCCGCTACGTCCGGCTGAGCATCGCCGGCAACACCGGCTGGCCGGCGGGCCAGCTCGCCAAGGTCGAGGTGTACGCCGGCAGCACCACCCCGGACAACCCGCCGACCGCGCCCAGCGGCCTCACGGTCACCGGCAAGACGTCGACGAGCGTGTCGCTGGCGTGGACGGCATCCACCGACGACACCGGGGTGACCGGTTACCAGGTACGCCAGGGCGGCACTGTCGTCGCGACCGTCACGGGCACCACGGCGACGGTGAGCGGGCTCAGCCCGTCCACCGCGTACACCTTCTCGGTGGTCGCCCGCGACGCCGCCGGCAACACCTCCAGCGCATCGAACGCGGTCACCGCCACCACGGACGCTGCGGCCAACTCGGACCTGGCCCGGGGTCGACCCACCAGCGAGAGCAGCCACGTCCAGAGTTACGGGTCGGGCAACGTGGTGGACGGTGACGTGAACAGCTACTGGGAGAGCGCCAACAGCGCGTTCCCGCAGTGGGTGCAGGTCGATCTGGGTTCCTCGCGCACGGTTGGGCGGGTGGTACTGAAGTTGCCGCCGTCGTCGGCGTGGGGGAGTCGGACGCAGACCCTCTCCGTGCAGGGCAGCGTGGACGGGGGGAGCTTCGGCACGTTTGTCGGATCGGCGGGGCGGACGTTCGACCCGGCCACCGGTAACCAGGTGACGCTGACCTTCACCGCCGCACAGGCGCGCTACGTGCGAATCTCCGTCACCGGCAACACCGGCTGGCCCGCAGGCCAACTGTCCACCCTGGAAATCCACGCCAGCTGACCGAGCGAGTTGCTCGTCAACCCGCACCGCCCTGTCGATCATGGAGTTGGCGGGCTTCGTGGAGATCGAACCGCCCGTCAACCTCATGATCAGCGAAGGGAGGGTGGGCC
>NZ_QGSY01000138.1 GCF_003857035.1 Micromonospora arida | reverse complement strand
AGAGGTGTATAAGAGACAGGTGGTGGGTGGGTTATTCGCCGGTTGGGGTTTCGGCGGCGGTTCTCAGGTTGGGGGCGCTGGCCGGTTCGGCGATGCCGCCAAGCGACTCGGCGAAACCCGCGGGCTCCGCGGTCTCCGCGGCGACCGCCGGCTGGTCGGCCGGCATGACCTCGGGCATCTTGGGTACGGCGACCACTGCCGTCCCGTACGCGCAGATCTCCATCCACATCTCGCCGCAGTCCCGGCTGTCGAACCGCATGCCGATCACCGCGTTCGCGCCGAGCCGCAGGGCCTCCTCACCGAGGCGGGCCACCGAGTCGGTGCGCCAGCGGGTCAGGTTGTCCGGGGCCATCGGGTCGTACGCGCCACCGCGCAGGTTCTTCACACCCTCGCGGTACGGGTTGCGCGTCCTGGCCATCGATGACACCACCTCACCGAGAATCTGGCGGATCTCGTAGCCGGGCAGTTGCTCTGTCGTCACGACCAGCACGGTTCCGATGCTGTCAGGAGTGGCGCGACCCGATCGTGTGCATTGTTCACCTGATCGGATGCTGCAAAACGACGCGGCGCGGACGGCCGGCACGTGGCCGACCATCCGCGCCGAGCGGGGCGCTAACCGTCAGACACCGGCCACCGAGGTGATCCAGGCCCGGTTGTACGCAACGCTGCCGTAGTTCTGGATGCTCGACCCGTCGGCGGTGGAGGCGACGCCGACCTGCTGACCGTTGTAGAACTGCGGGCCGCCGGAGTCACCGCGCCAGGCGTTGCCGTTGATCCGGGTGCTGCGGATCGCCTGGCCGCCGTACGCGTCGGTGGCGCTGTTGCTGGTCACCCGGACGGTGGCGGTCTTCAGCTGGGTGGACGCCGAGCAGCCGCTGTAGCAGGTCATGCCCCAGCCGTAGATCGAGTTCGTCGAGTTGATCGGCGGGTTGCTGCTGGCCAGGCTCACCGTGGAGGTGCTGACGGCGCTGGAGAGCCGCATGAGCGCGAGGTCGTTGCGGGTGTAGGTGGCGCTGACGGTGCGGGTGACCCCGCCGGAGGTGCGGTTGACGCTGCCGATCCGCACCGACATCGTGCCGTTGATGCAGTGCCGGGCGGTGAGCACCCACTGCGCGGCGATGACGCTGCCGGAGCAGGTGAACGAGCCGTTGCTGAGCACCGCGGCGGCCCAGGGGGCGGACGAGACGGTGCCGCCACCGATGATGAGCGGGCTGGGCGGGGAGGCGGACGCGGCGGACGTGACGCCGAGGGCGCCGACCAGCGCGGTGCTGAGGACGGCGAGCAGGGGGCGGATGCGCATCGGGTGGACTCCTTGGACGGGGCGGGCCCGGGATCGCCGGGTGCAGGTG
>NZ_QGSY01000011.1 GCF_003857035.1 Micromonospora arida | reverse complement strand
CCCCTACCCCTGGACGCGCTGTCGATCACCGACCTCTCCCCCCGGGTGATGCGCGCGGCCTTCGCCCGGTTCGCCGCTCCCCGGGCGCCCGCGTCGGTGCATCGGGCCTGGTCCACCTGGAACACCTTCTTCACGTTCCTGGTCGCTGACGGGTTCGTGGCGGGCAACCCGATGCCGGCGGTCGGGCGGCCTCGGGCGCTACTCCCCCAGCCGAAGCCGCTGCGCGGCGCGGACACCCCCGAGGTGCTGCTCGCGTCCGCCGCGCGGGACGACGGGCGGCAACGGGACCCGTGGCCGGAGCGGGACCTGGCGGTGTTGGCGGTGGCGCTCTGCGCCGGGCTGCGCCTGTCGGAGCTGCTGGCGTTGCGCGTCGACTCGCTCGGCGGTCGGCCCGGTGAGCGGCGGGTCGAGGTGGCGGGAAAGGGTGGGCGGCCTCGGGTGGTGCCGATCGAGGCGGATCTGGACCGGGTGCTGCGGGACTACCTGGACAGTCGGGTGCGGCGCTTCGGTTCGCGGTCGGTACGCCCCGACTCGCCGTTCCTGGTGGATCGGCATGGTGAGCCGTTGCGCCGTGGTGGCCTGCAGTATCTCGTCGAGTCGTGTTACCGGCGGGCCGGCATCGGTGACCGGGTGCCGCGTGGTGCGCGGCTGCACGCGCTGCGGCACACCTTCGCGACCCGGTTGGCGGAGGACGGTGCGAGCGCGGCGGAGATCATGCGGTTGTTGGGGCACGCGTCGTTGGCGTCGTCGCAGACGTACATCGAGGTGACGGCCGGGCAGCAGCGCGACGCGGTCCGCGCCAACCGGACCAACCGCGCGCTGGCGGGTCTGGTGCCGCCCGGGTGAGCGTGGTCAGTGTGCGCGGTGGCCGGTGCCGTCGGCGGTGACGGGCAGGGGGCCGAGGACGGCGTTGATGATGTGGATGCGGGCGTTGGTGGCCTGGTAGTCGGCGCAGACGGTGTCGGCGCGGTCGCCGAGGCGGGCGGTGGGCCCGGTGCGGGTGACGGTGACGGTGACTCCGTCGAGGGTGGTGGCGGTGCCGGCGGTGGTGAGGTCGGCGATCGGGTGGCTTCCGGTGATGAGGTGGGCTTTCAGCAGGGTGCGGAGCTGGTCGGTGTGGTGGGTCATGAGGTCGTCCCAGTTGTCCTCGGAGAACGTGGCGGCGAAGGCGTCGTCGGAGGGCGCCAGGACGGTGACGCCGTCGCCGGCGGGCAGGTCGGTGAGGACGCCGCTGGTACGCAGTGCCGCTTCGAACGTGGTGAGGGTGGGGATCCAGCGCAGCGCCTGGTCGACGGGTTGCCCGGCGAGGAAGCTCGGGTTGCCGGGGTCGGTGCCGATGGGCAGGGCGGCGCAGAGTGGCCCGGTGGGCTGGGGTGCGGTGCTCGCGGGCGCGGCGTCCGGGCGGGGAGTTGCGGGG
>NZ_QGSY01000281.1 GCF_003857035.1 Micromonospora arida | reverse complement strand
GGCCCCACCCCCACCGTGCCACCCGGCTCCGCCTCCGAGATCGTGGGCACACAGTCCGGCCGGTGCGTCGACGTCCCCAACGCCTCGACCACCAACGGCACCCGGGTCCAGCTCTACAACTGCAACAAGCAGACCAACCAGGCATGGACCTACACCTCGAACAAACAACTCCAGGTGTACGGCAACATGTGCCTCGACGCGGCGGGCACCGGCAACGGCGCGGCGGTGCAGATCTACAGCTGCCACAGCCAGACCAACCAGCAGTGGAACCTCAACTCCAACGGCACCATCAGCGGCGTGCAGTCCGGACGATGCCTGGACGTCTGGAGCACCGCCAACGGCGCCCAGATCCAGCTCTACGACTGCAACGGGCAGAGCAACCAGCAGTTCCGGCTGGCCTCCCTCGGCGGCGGCACCCAGACGCCCACGCCCACGCCGACCACGCCGCCGCCGACCGGCGGCACGTGTGACCTTCCCTCGTCGTACCGCTGGTCGTCGACCGGTGCGCTGGCGCAGCCGAGGTCCGGGTGGGTGTCGCTGAAGGACTTCACCGTCGCGCCGTACAACGGTCAGCAGCTCGTCTACGCCACCACCCACGACACCGGCACCACGTGGGGCTCGATGAACTTCGGCCTCTTCAGCAACTACTCCCAGATGGGCTCGGCCAGCCAGAACGCGATGAACAACGCGACCGTCGCGCCGTCGCTGTTCTACTTCGCGCCCCGCAACATCTGGGTGCTCGCCTACCAGTGGGGCGGCACGGCCTTCTCGTACCGGACCTCCAGCGACCCGACCAACCCGAACGGGTGGTCGTCGGCGCAGACATTGTTCACCGGCAGCATCTCCAACTCGAACACCGGTCCGATCGACCAGGCTGTCATCGGCGACGACCAGAACATGTACCTGTTCTTCGCCGGTGACAACGGCCGGATCTACCGGGCCAGCATGCCGATCGGCAACTTCCCGGGCAGCTTCGGCTCCAACTACACGACCATCATGACCGACTCGACGAACAACCTGTTCGAGGCCGTCCAGGTCTACAAGCTCCAGGGCCTGAACAAGTACCTCATGATCGTCGAGGCCATCGGCTCGAACGGGCGCTACTTCCGCTCGTTCACCGCCAGCAGCCTGGGCGGCACGTGGACGCCGCAGGCCACCAGTGAGAGCAACCCGTTCGCGGGCAAGGCCAACAGCGGTGCCACCTGGACCAACGACATCAGCCACGGCGAGCTGCTGCGCACCAACGCCGACCAGACCATGACCGTCGACGCGTGCAACCTGCAACTGCTCTACCAGGGCCGTTCCCCCAGCTCCGGCGGCGACTACGGCCTGCTGCCGTACCGCCCGGGTCTGCTGACCCTGCAACGCTGACCAACGGAAAAACGCCGAGGGCGGGCGGGCTCGGCACACGACGAGCC
>NZ_QGSY01000169.1 GCF_003857035.1 Micromonospora arida | reverse complement strand
GGGTTAGAGCAGGGCGGACAGGCGGGTTTGCAGAGCGTCGGCTGCGGCTCGTTCGCTGCGCTGCTCGGTGGCGTACGCCAGGCGGACCGCCTCCTGCGCGCAGGACACCGCCTCCGCCGGGCGACCGCAGGCGGCCAACGCCTCGGCCAGCACACTCGCCGCGATCACCTGGCTGCGCACGTCCTCGGCCGGCGCGGTGACCGCCCGGCGGGCCCAGTCCAAGGCCTGCTCCCGCTGACCGTGAGCGAGCAGCGCCGCCGCGTACTGAGCCATCGTCTGGCGGCGGGAGAAGAGCAGCGAGGGTGCGTTCGCGGCGGCCGTGGCCACCGGGGCGAGCAGCCCGACCGCTGTCGCCGAGTCGCCGGCGGCAAGACGGGCCGTCGCCAGCAGCACCCGGGGCGCCACCTGCGCCGGGGCCTGCGGGTTGTGCGGCTCCACCGCGGTCAGCACCGCGCGGGCCACCCGCTCGGCCGTCTCGCAGTCGCCCATGTCCAACGCGACGAAGCCGCGCAGCGTGCCGGCCATCCCGGTGAGCAGCGGATGCGAGGTGCGCTCCGCGTACGCCAGGGCGTCGGTGAGCAGGTCGGCCGCGTGCTCCGGCTCGCCCAGGCCGCGCGCCACCACCGCCCGGACCACCAGGGCGAACCCACGCCCCCAGTCGTCGGACGCGGCGGCGAACTCCCGGTACGCCCGCCGGGCCTCCCGGTCCGCCTCGGCCAGGTCACCCAGCTCGGCAGTGGCGAACGCCGCCACCGCGCGCAACGTGCCCACCGCCCACGCCTCACCGACCCGCTCGCCGAACGGCAGGAACACCTGCGCCATCCGACACGCCTCGCGCAGTCGGCCGGCGAGCAGCCGGGCGAACGCCGTGGTGCCGCGCAGCCAGGCCCGCCCGTACGGGTCCTTCAGCTCGGCGAAGAGTCGGGCGGCCCGGCCGAGTACCGCGTCGGTCCCGGCGAAGTCGCCCCGGGTGGTGGTCACCCAGGCCAGGTTCTGCAGGGACCACGCCTGCCCGCGTCGGTCCTGCGCACCGAGGCTGACCTGGTACGCGGCCGCCAACCGGCTGCTCGCCTGACTCAGCCGCCCGGCCACGAAGTCGGCCATGCCGAGCCGGCGCATCGCCGTGGCGCGCTGCGTGGGCAGCCGACCCTCGGTGGCCACCTGCAACGCCTCCTCCCAGGCGGTCACCGCCCGGCCCTGGTCGCCGAGGGTCTCCTGGGCCTGCCCCGCCAGCAGCAGGGCGCTGACCCGGGTGGCCTCGTCCCCCGCGTTCGCGGCGATCTTCTCGGCGTACGCCAACGCGTCGGAGACCCGGCCGACCTGGAGCAACGCCCGCGCGTGCACCACCCGATCGGCTGCCGGCACCCCGTCGCGGGCCAGTTCGGTGGCGCGCTCGGCGTACTCGACGGCCATTGCCGGCTCACCGGCGGAGAGCGAGCGGCGGGCGGCCCGGCCGAGCGCGGCGACGCCGAGCGGAACCACCGCCCGGGCCGGCGCGTCCGGGCGCAGCTTCACCGCGTCGGCGAGCGTGGCGGCCCGCTCGACGTGCGTCGCCACGAAGTCGTCCCGGGCCTCGTCGGTGAACCCGCCCACCGTGCTGGCCGTGGTCTCGTCCGCCGGCCCCGCCCAGCGGGCCAGCGCCGCGTGCCGCTCGGCCAACTCGGCCTTGCTCACCCCGGCGTACGCGGCCTCCCGCATGAGTGGTGTGGCGAACGAATAGCCGGCACGTGAGCGGTGCAGCATGCGGCGTTGCAGCAACTCCTCGACCGCCCGGTCGAGTTCGACCGCGACCACGGCCGACGGCCGGCCGTCGCGACCGCCGCGTAGCTCCCGCATCGCCTCCAGCGCGCCGTTCGGCACCGTGTCACCGGTGACCGCGGCGTCGCGCAGCACCGACCGGGCATCCGGTGGCAACGCGTCGATTCGGGCCGCGAGCACGGCGGCGAGGTCCCGGGAGAGCAGCCGACTGCCCAGCGAACCCGGCACCAGCCGCCAGCCTGCCGGCCCGCTCTGCTCCCGCTCGCCGGAGCCGGACCGCTCCACCGCGGCACCCCGCGTCGAGGCGACACCGCGCACTGATTCGGTGGTGAGCGCGCCCCGTTCGATCAGCAGGGTGACCAGCTCGGCCAGGTAGAACGGATTGCCCTGCGCGGTGGCGAGCAACCGGTCGGTGTCGGCCTGCGGCAGCTTGCCGCCGCCGAGGTAACTCGTGAGCAGCCGGGCCGCGTCGGCACCGCGCAGCGGCGGCAACGAGTGCACCTCGGCGTCCGCGACCCGGGTCAGCGCGCCGGCGGTACGCACCAACTCGGGACGGCCGAGCAGCAGCACCAGCACCGGGCCGGTGAGCTTGGACAGGGTCAACCCGAGGGCACCGATCGTCTCGGCGGTGGCATCGTGCAGGTCATCCACCACGATCACCAGCGGCGCCTCCGAGGCGAGCCCAGTGAGCAGGTCGGCGACCGCGTTCGGCACCACCTCGGCGTCCGCTGCCGGAGTGCCCGAGCCGCCCCACTCGCCGCTGTCGCTGCCACCGTGCGCCGGGAGTTCGGCGTAGCCGAGCAGGGCCAACAGTTGCTCAGTGGCGATCGGCGGTGTCTCCGCACCGGAGCGGGCGAGCCGCTGCCCGAGCCGGCGCAGCCGCTCCTCGACCGCCGGGCGGGTCAGCGCTGTGGACGCGTCGCTGGGCAGGCCGACGGCGGCCCGCACCAGGTCGGCCAGGGGCGCGAGCCGTCGCCGCTCCCCGAACGCGGCACAGTGCACCGAGAGCACCCGGGCCCCGGTGTGCGCCGCGTAGCGGCCAGCACCGACGTCGTACCCGGCGGCGAGGCGCTCCACCTCGGCGGCGAACCGGGACTTGCCGATGCCCGCCTCGGCGGTCATCAGCAGCACCCGTGGGTCGCCCTGGTCGATCACCTCGGCGAGCCGGCCGGCGACCCGACCGATCTCCGTCTCCCGGCCGACGTACGGTGCCTCGTCGCCGAGCCCCGAGCGGGTGCCCGGTGCGTCCAGCAGACCGAGCAGCTCGTACGCCTCGACCGGCTCACGCTTGCCCTTGAGCCGCAGCGGGCGCAGCGCCCGCCAGGAGGAGACGTGCCTGGTGGCCGCGGCGGTACGTCCACCGGCGTAGACGGCCCCGACGGCGGCGGCGTCGGCGAGCCGGGCCGCGGTGTTCACCGTGTCGCCGATGACCGTGTACTCGATCGCGGCCTGGATGCCCGCGATGACGTCGCCGGTGTTCAGCCCGACCCGCAGCCCGAGCGGCGCGCCGCCGCCCCGCTCGTCGTCGAGCACCCGCCGGACGGCCCGTTGCATGGACAGGGCGGCCCGGACGGCGCGTTCGGCGTCGTCCTCGTGTGCCACCGGGGCGCCGAAGACAGCCATGATGCCGTCACCGGTCAGCTTGTCGACGTGCCCGCCGAACGTCTTCACCGCACCTGCCAGGGCGGCGAGCACCCGATCGGTGACCGCGCCCACGCGTTCCGGGTCGAGGTCCTCCGACCAGGAGGTGAACTCGGAGAGGTCACCGAAGAGCACGGTGACCACCCGGCGCTCGGCCGCCGGCAACGTGGCGGCGGCCGGCAGCGCGGCGCCACAGTTGTGGCAGAACCGCGCGCCGGGAACGGCAACGGTTCCACACACGGGGCAGGTCACATGTGCTCCAACCCACTGACCCCGGGCGCGGATTCCCCGGTGTCGACGCCCAGATACTCCAGCTGGGCCCGGACCGACCATTCGGCCGCCCACCAGAGTGAGCGGTCCACGTCCGCGTAGACCGTCGCGACCACGTCGGCGGGGGTGTGGGCACCGGCGGCGACCGCCGCCCGGACCTGGTCGAGCCGGGCCCGGCGGTGGGCGAGGTAGAAGTCGGCGGCGGCGGCGCAGTCGGCCAGTGCCGGGCCGTGTCCGGGCAGCGCCGGGATCCCCCGGTACGCGGACAGCAACTCCAGGCTGCTCAGGTAGTCACCGAGGTGCCCGTCGGGGTGGGCGACCACGGTGGTGCCCCGGCCGAGGATGGTGTCACCGGTGAGCACCACCCTCTCGTCGCCGTGCTCGACCAGGAAGCAGACCGAGTCGGCGGTGTGCCCTGGCGTCTGCAACAGGCTGATGTGCAGACCGGAGCCGCCGAAGTGCTCGCCCGGCTCGGTCAGCGGCTCGCCGCCGATGGTGTGCGCCGGATCGACGGCGAGCACGTGCACGCCGCCGAGCAGCTCACTCAGCCGGGCCGCGCCTTCGGTGTGGTCGGGGTGGCCGTGGGTGATCAGGATCAGCCCGACCGGGCCGTGCTCGGCGATCCGGGTCAGGTGCCCCTCGTCCGCCGGCCCCGGGTCGACCACGATGCCGGACTCGGCCGCCGGGGCGCGCAGCACCCAGGTGTTGGTGCCGTCGAGGGTCATCGGCCCCGGGTTCGGCGCACGCAGCAGTGAAACCCAGCGGGGCAACTCGTCGGCAAGCGCCGCCACCGCCCCCGTCACGTGCCCGCTCATGGCTGCGATCGTACGACCCCGCCCGCCACACCCCACGATCTTGCACTTGCGGCCCCTGATTCATCCCGGTTCAGGGCTTTCGTCCGAGCAGAAAGTGCAAGATCGCGGGGCGATGGGGACGCGTCAGGCGACCTCGACGATCAGCTCGATCTCCACCGGGGCGTCCAGGGGCAACTCGGCCACGCCCACCGCGCTGCGCGCGTGCCGGCCGGCCTCCCCGAAGACGATGCCGAAGAGATCCGAGGCACCGTTGATCACGGCGGGCTGACCGGTGAAGCCGGGCGCGGAGGCCACGAACCCGGTCACCTTGACCACCTTGACCACGTTCTCCAGGCCGACCAGCGAGTCGACAGCGGCCAACGCGTTGAGCGCGCACCGCTGGGCCAGATCCTTCGCCTGCTCGGCGGAGATCCCGGCGCCGACCTTGCCGGTCGCCAGCAACTTGCCCTCGGCCATCGGCAACTGGCCGGAAACGTACACGTGCTGCCCGGACTGCACGGCCGGGACGTAACTGGCCACCGGCGGCACGACCTCGGGCAGTTCGAGACCCAGCTCGGCGAGCTTCGCGTGCGGACCGTTGCTCACGCCTTCGGCCGCTTCAGGTAGGCGACCAGCTGGTCCGGGTTCGGGCCGGGGACCACGGCGACGAGCTCCCACCCGTCCTCGCCCCAGTTGTCGAGGATCTGCTTGGTCGCGTGGACCAGCAGCGGGACCGTGGAGTATTCCCACTTCTGCATCGCTGAAGGGCTCCCTCTCGGTGCGGAATTGTTCGAGGGACAGCCTACGGTCCGCTGGCAGGGCGAGGTACGGGACGCTGCTCCGGCGCGGCCGGCAGCTCCCCGCAGCGCCCTTCGTGCTCGTACCCCTGCGGGCAGCGGGACCGGTCGGGCAGCAGCAGGTCGCAGAAGACCCGGTGCCGGTTGTTCTGATCGTCGGCGTTGGAGACGGTGGTCTCGCCGGCGTCCAACTCGGGCAGGAAGCCCAGGGACACCGCGACCCGACCGGCCAGCACGGTCGCCGCCGCCAGATTCGGCACCCGGATCGGCAGGTGGATGACGAAGCCCGGCTCGTCGTCCTCGCGGGTCCGCTCGGCGGGCTGGCTCGGCATCCGGGTCGTCTCCGCCTGCTCCGGCATCCGGCGGTACGACCGTTCGTTGATCGGCTGGTTGGTGACCTGCCCGCCGGCCTCGACCACGGACCCGAGCCGGCGGGGCCGGTCGTTCGTCGGGAACTGGGTGCGAGGGATGTTGTCCGCGTCGCGCATGCACTGCCTCCGGTCGTACCTCTCGGACCATGCTTCCGGCCCGGACCCATTCGTCCGTTCCGGCCCCCGCACCGGGACGAAGGTAGGTCTGTGGCCGCGGTCCCGCCAACAGGACGCGCACAAGAAGCCACCAACAGTCACATATGCGACACACCGCAGGTCGGGGGCCCGACACCTAAACCGACGCTGGTACCGCTCACCGGATCGCTGGGCCGCTCGACAGGCAGGGGCGACACCGATCCGGTCATCGACCGCTACCCTTCCGGTCGGACGGTCGCGCAGCGCCCGGCCGCCCGCTCGATCACGCTCGGCGCCAGGGGTGGCGACGGGCGCCGCACCCCTGGGGGAACGACATGACCCACCCGCCCAGCGGCGACCAGGCCGGCACACCCGCTCACCCGCCGACCCACCCGGATCCCGCCGGTCAGCCCGGCGCGCCGACCATCCCCAGCCAGCCGGCCTTCCCGGGGCAGCCCGGCGGCGCCGGGCAGCCGGAAGGGCGTGGCGGCCCCACCTCGGCCGCCGCACCGTCGCAGCCCGGTGCCCCGAACCCCTCGTCGATCCCCGCGGCCCCGCCGGCCTATCCGCCCTACCAGGGCACGGCCGAGCCGAAGAAGAAGCGCGGTCTGCTGATCGCGGCGATCGCCCTGGTCGTGATCATGGTGCTCTGCGTGGGCGGTGGCGTGGTGGCCTTCCTGACCCTGCGCGATGCCGAGACCGGCGAGGGTGCCAAGGAGCCGGCGGTCGCCGTCGACGAGTTCCTCACCGCGGTCTACAAGGATCGCGACGCGACAAAGGCGGCCGGTCGCGTCTGCGCCGCTTCCCGCGACGACGACAAGATCGCCGCGAAGGTGGCCGAGGTGGAGAAGTACGCCTCCACCTACCAGAACCCGCGCTTCCGGTGGACCACCCCGAAGGTGGACAACCAGACCGGGGAACGGGCCACCGTCTCCACCCGGCTCACCATGACCACCGCCGACGAGAAGGTGGCCGACCAGGAGTTGCGCTTCACTGTGGTGCAGAAGACGGGTTGGTGGGTCTGCGAGGTCGCCTGACCGCCGAGCCTGGATAGGCTCGACGAGTGTGTGCAGCTGAGCGTCCGATCGACCCGGCCGGTACCGGATGGCCCGCCCGTCTCCACGTGGTGACCGGCAAGGGCGGCACCGGTAAGACCAGCGTGGCGGCGGCGCTGGCCCTCGCGCTCGCCGCCGGCGGCCGGCGCACCCTGCTGGTCGAGGTCGAGGGGCGGCAGGGCATCGCCCAGCTGTTCGGCATCGAACCGCTGCCCTACGAGGAGCGGCACCTCGCCGACGCGCCGGACGGCGGTGAGGTCCGCGCGCTCGCGGTGGACGCCGAGGAGGCGCTGCTCGAGTACCTGGACATGTTCTACAAGCTGGGCGCGGCGGGCCGGGCACTGCGCAAGCTCGGCGCCATCGACTTCGCCACCACCATCGCGCCCGGCCTACGGGACGTCCTCCTCACCGGCAAGGTGAAGGAGGCCACGACCCGCACCACCGGGCAGCGGCGCGCGTACGACGCGGTGGTGCTGGACGCCCCGCCGACCGGGCGGATCGGCCGGTTCCTCAACGTGACGGCGGAGACCGCCCGGCTGGCCAAGGTGGGCCCGATCAAGACCCAGAGCGAGGGGGTCGCCGCGTTGCTGCGGTCCCCGATTACCGCGGTGCACGTGGTCACGCTGCTGGAGGAGATGCCGATCCAGGAGACGGTCGACGCGATCGCCGACCTGACCGCCCTCGGCTTCGGCGTCGGGAAGGTGCTCGTCAACGGGGTCCGACCCCCGCTGCCCGCCGGACCGGCGGTGACCGCTGCGGAGTTGAAGCGCGGGCTGGTCGCCGCCGGGCTGCCGGCCGATCGGGACATCGTGGGCGGGCTGCACGACGAGGCCCGTGATCAGCTCATCCGGCGCGAACTGGAAGATTCGCTCCGCGCCGACCTGGTGGAGTTGGGGCTGCCGATGATCGAGCTGCCGTTGCTGCCCGACGGGGTGGACCGGGCGGGGCTCGCGACGCTGGCCCAGGCCCTCGTTCGCGCCGAATGACTCACACCTGAGCGCAGCACGGGCGGACGGACCCACCGGCCCGATACGCTCGATTGGTGCCTTCCGAAGACGCGGCGCCGCAGCTGGACGTCGACCAGATCCTCGCCGACCCGGGCGTGCGGATCGTCGTGTGTTGTGGTGCCGGCGGAGTGGGAAAGACGACCACGGCCGCGGCGCTGGCGCTGCGGGCCGCCGAGCACCACGGCCGCCGCACGGTGGTGCTCACCATCGACCCGGCCCGCCGGCTGGCCCAGTCGCTGGGCCTGACCGAGCTGGACAACACCCCTCGCCAGGTCAAGGGCATCGACGTCGAGAGCAGTGGCGGCGAGTTGCACGCCATGATGCTGGACATGAAGCGCACCTTCGACGACGTGGTGTTGCAGCACACCGACCCGACGAAGGCTGCGGAGATCTTCGCGAACCCGTTCTACCAGGCGATGAGCTCGACCTTCGCCGGCACGCAGGAATACATGGCGATGGAGAAGCTGGGTCAGCTGCACGCCCGGGGCGAATGGGACCTGATCGTGGTGGACACGCCGCCGTCCCGCTCGGCACTGGACTTCCTGGACGCGCCGGCTCGACTCTCCCGTTTCCTCGACGGCCGGATGCTGCGGCTGCTGCTGGCCCCGGCGCGCAGCGGCGGCCGGAGCATGTTCAGCCTGGTCACGGCCTCGTTCGGGATGTTCTCGAAGGTGGTGCAGAAGGTGCTCGGCGCGCAGCTGCTCACCGACCTGTCCGGCTTCGTGGCGGCACTGGATTCGATGTTCGGTGGTTTCCGGCAGCGCGCCGAGCAGACGTACCGCATCCTGCAGGCGCGGGAGACGGCCTTTCTGCTGGTCGCGACGCCGGAGCCGGACGCGGTCCGGGAGGCCGCCTACTTCGCGGGCCGGCTGCGCGACGAGCGGATGCCGCTGGCCGGCCTGGTGCTCAACCGGGTGCACCGGCCGGCGGTCCCGGAGCTGGACGCCGAGCAGAGCCTGGTCGCCGCCGAGCGGTTGATCCAGCTGGGTGGGCATGAGGCCACCGCCGACGTGCTGCGGGCTCACGCGGCGTTGGCTCGCCAGGCGGTACGCGAGCAGCAGGTCGCCGCGCGCTTCACCGAGGCGTTCCCGGCCGTGCCGGCGGTTTCGGTCACGGCGCAGCCCGCCGACGTGCACGACGTCGACGGGCTACGGACGATCGGCGCGGCGATCAGCCGGCCGTGACCGGCGTCAGTTGGCCGCGCTGACGAGAATCTTGTCCTTGCCGGCCTTGTCCTTGCTGTTCTTCTTCATCGCGGCCTCGAACATCTTGCGCCAGCTCGTCACCTGGGGGTGACGACGCAGTAGCGCGCGCCGTTCGCGTTCGGTCATGCCGCCCCACACACCGAACTCGATCCGGTTGTCCAGCGCGTCGGCCAGGCACTCGTACCGAACTGGGCAGCTCCGGCAGATCCGCTTCGCCACGTTCTGTTCGGCGCCCTGTACGAACAACGCGTCCGGGTCCCCGTTCTGACATGCCGCCAGCGACGGCCAGTCAGTGATCATGCCCATGTGTACACGTCCCCCCTTGCAGTACCTACCGACCTCGTCGATGCACGTCAGCCGGCAATTCCCCCCGATCGCCCGGCCTGCCTTCCCCAAGGCGGCGCGGACGACATGTGGCGCTGTTGCCGCCCCCATCATGCTCTGTAGTCGACTGATTACGCAACGTTGTCGACGAAATCCATCATTCCGGACACTCCCGGCTTCCCGGGCCTTCGACCGCCGGTTACCCCGCCGAGGTCAGCGATAACGCTGCGCCGCCTCACTGAATCCGAGGAGACTCACGCCAGTTCACACGCAACCAAGCACCGGGGGTCGTGCGTTTAGCACAACGAGGGCAGCGCGCGCAGGAAATGGGGAAAGAACGCCCCAGCGCCCCTCGTTCCCTACTCGCGTACCCTGTCGAGGTGACCTGGATGCGGAAACGTGACCACAATGTGCTGACCAACGCCGCATCGCTACTTGTGTGTGGCCTGCTGGCCGGCGTGGTGGTCGCTGCGGCGGCCTTCCCCGCGGTAGCGATGTCCGGCTTGGCCGCGAAGGCCGGCGCCGAGACATTCGGTGCCCTGCCCACGGAGCTGACGGTGGCCCGCGCGCCACAGATCAGCTACCTGCTGGCATCGGACGGCAAGACACCGCTCGCGACGATGTACGACGAGAACCGGCGGGACGTCAAGCTCGCCGACATCTCGCCGGCCATGCAGAAGGCCATCATCGCGGCCGAGGACCATGAGTTCTACAAGCACAACGGCGTCGACATCAACGGCGTCGCCCGTGCGTTCGTCAACAACCAGAGCGAAGGCTCCGGCCGGCAGGGCGCCTCGACGCTGACCATGCAGTACGTCCGGCTGGCCATCGCCTACTCGGCCACCCACCCGGCGGACGTCGTCGCGGCGACCGAGGACACCAGCGCCCGCAAGCTCCGCGAGATGCGGCTGGCCCTCCAGGTCGACAAGGAATTCTCCAAGGACGAGATCCTCACCCGCTACCTCAACCTCGCCTCGTTCGGCAACGGCGCGTACGGCATCTACGCCGCCAGCCAGGTCTACTTCGGTAAGCCACCGAGCAAGCTGAAGATCGAGGAAGCGGCGTTGCTGGCCGGCATGGTCAAGGCGCCGACGACGAACGACCCGACCACCGAGGCGGGTTACCCGCTCGCCAAGGACCGGCGCGACTACGTCATCCAGAACATGGTCGACATCAAGGCCATCACCCAGCAGGAGGCGGACGCCGCCAAGGCGACCGAGCTGGTCGTGAAGGACAAGCGCACCCCGAACGGCTGCGTCGCCGCCAACGTCAACGAGTGGGGCTTCTTCTGCGACTACTTCTACCGCTGGTGGCTGGATCAGGAGACGTTCGGCTCGACCACGTACGACCGGGAGCGCCGGCTGAAGAGCGGCGGCTACACCGTCGTGACCTCGATCGACGTCCAAGCGCAGCGTGGCGCGGACAAGGCGGTCCGTAAGGCCAAGAGCGTGAACAGCAAGGAAGCGGCAATGGTCGCGGTGGTCGAGCCGGGCACCGGCCGGGTGCGGGCGCTCGCGGTCAACCGGCAGTTCAAGCTCGACGACCCGAAGAACCCGAAGAACAAGATGTCCAGCGATCCGGCCAAGAGCAGGAAGGGCATCCGGGGCAACTACCCGGCGACCGTGAACCCGCTGCTCACCGGCGGCAACGGCATCACCGGTTACCAGGCAGGCTCTACCTTCAAGATCTTCAGCATCCTCGCCGCGCTGGAGAAGGGCATCCCGCTCAGCTACTCGATGAACGCGCCCCAGCAGTTCAAGTCGGAATACATCATCGACAGCAGCAGCCCGGCGGCGTGCAAGGGCACCCACTTCTACTGCCCGACCAACTCCGGCCTCAAGGCCGGCGGCGTGCAGAACATGTGGAGCGCCTTCAGCGCGTCGATCAACACCTACTTCGTCCCACTGCAACAGCAGGTCGGTGCGGAGAACGTGGTCGACGCCGCCCGGCGGGCCGGCATCCAGTTCCGGGCGAGCAACGACGCCAAGTTCGCCGCGACCAAGGAAGCCGCCCACCAGTGGGGCGCCTTCACCCTGGGTGTTTCCTCCACGACGCCGCTCGACCTGGCCAACGCGTACGCCACCCTCGCGGCGGACGGGAAGTACTGCGAGCCGATCCCGGTGCAGGAAATCCGGGACCCGGAGGGCAACAAGCTGGACATCGCCAACCCGCGCTGCGAAAAGCGGTTCAGCACCGAGGTGGCCCGGGCCGCCGTGGACGCCGCCCGCTGCCCGGTGGGTGACAACTCCAGCACCAGCAAGTGCGGTGGCACCCGCACGGCCGCCGTCGTGAAGGGCATCGTCGACGCGCCGGTGGCCGGTAAGTCCGGCACCACCGACTCGGAGAAGACGGCCGCCCTGGTCGCCATGACCAAGCAGTACTCGGTGGCCGGCATCATGGCCGACCCGGACTGGCCGCAGACGAACGTCGAGATGAAGCACAAGGAGAAGGACGGCATCAACCCGCCGGTGTACGAGACCCTGCGGGATGCCATGAAGGGCAAGGACCGCGTGCAGTTCACGCCACCGGGCCAGAAGATATCCGAGGGTGACCAGCGCAGCATCCCCGACGTGAAGTGCATTTCGGTGGATCAGGCGAAGTCCCGGCTCAAGGGCGCCGGCTTCGAGCCGGTCGTCTCCAGCGCGAAGGTGCCGTCCTCCTGTAAGGCGGGCGACGCGGCCGGCACCAGCCCGGACGGACGCACGATCAAGGGTGGTGTGGTCACCATCCAGGTCAGCAGCGGCGGCGGCACGCCGGGCAACACCGACGGCACTCCGGGCAATCCGCCCGGGGGCCGACCCGGGGGCCGCCCCGGCGGCTGAGCCGACGCGTAGGACACGACGGGCGGGCACCCTTCTCGGGTGCCCGCCCGTTTCGTCTGTCCGGACCCGCGAGCGGCTGCGACAACCCGTCGTGCCGCGCCCCTGACCCTGCCGGGTCAGAGACCGAGCTGTCGGCGTACCTCGGCGGCCACCCGGCCACCCTCGGCCTGGCCCGCCACCGCGGCCTGGGCCGCCTTCATCGCCGGGCCCATCTGGCCCTTGCCGGTGAAGCCGCCGGCGGCAAGCGCCCCCGACACCAGCTCGGTCAGCTCGGTGTCTGAGAGCTGCTTGGGCAGGTATCGGTCCAACACCTCACCCTCGGCGCTCTCCTTCGCGGCCTGCTCGGCGCGGCCGGCGTCGGCGAAGGCGGTGGCCGCCTCCCGACGCTTCTTGGCTTCCTTGGTCAGCACCGCGAGCACCTCGTCATCGGTGAGCTCGCGCTTGGCCTTGCCGGCGACCTCGGCGGTGCCGACGGCGGCCAGGGCCATCCGCAGCGTGGAGGTGGTCAGCTCGTCGCGCGCCTTGAGCGCGGAACGCATGTCGGCAGTGAGGCGGTCCTTCAGCGTGCTCATGGACGGTCAAACTACCCTGAACGCCATGCGAAAGCGCACACTATTCCGGCTCGCCGCCGGAACCGCCACGATCGGCGCGGCCACCCTCGCGTACGCGTCGCTCGTCGAGCGCAACATGTTCACCCTGCGGCGGTACGACGTGCCGGTGCTCCCGGCCGACGCGGAGCCGCTGCGCGTGCTGCACCTGTCGGACCTGCACATGATGCCCGACCAGGCGCGCAAGCAGCGCTGGGTGGCATCGCTGGCCGCCCTCGACCCCGACCTGGTCGTGGTGACCGGCGACAACATGGCGCACCCGGGGGCGGTGCCGGGCGTGCTGCGGGCCCTGCAACCACTGCTGGACTACCCGGGCGCATTCGTGTTCGGCTCCAACGACTACACCGGGCCGGTGTTGAAGAACCCGTTCACCTACTTCCTGCCCGACCGGGAGTACACCGAGGGCGTCGAGCTGCCCTACGAGGAGTTGCGTCAGGTCTTCACCGGCGCCGGCTGGGCGGACCTCAACAACGCCCGGACGATGCTGAAGGCCGGCGGCCGACAGCTCGACCTGGTCGGCGTCGACGATCCGCACATCGACCGGGACGACTACCCCACCGTGGCCGGCGCGGTGTCGTCCTCGGCGGACCTCTCCATCGCGCTGACGCACTCACCCGAGCCACGGGTGCTCGACCAGATGGCGGCGGACGGCTTCGGGCTGCTGCTGGCCGGGCACACCCACGGTGGTCAGGTCTGCGTGCCGGGCTTCGGGGCCCTGGTGACCAACTGCGGCCTGCCGCGCTCGATGGCACAGGGACTGCACCGCTGGCCGGGCTCGGACTCCTGGCTGCACGTCTCCGCCGGCCTCGGCACCCACCCGACCGCCCCGATCCGCTTCGCCTGCCCCCCGGAGGCCAGCATCCTCACCCTCATCCCCCGCTGACCGCTTCGCCGCCCGCTGGCCCGGACGGCGGGGGTACCGAGTTTGACCACCGAGGCGGGTGGGCTACTATTTGTCGGCACGCCTCGGGGTGTGGCGCAGCTTGGTAGCGCGCTTCGTTCGGGACGAAGAGGTCGTCGGTTCGAATCCGGCCACCCCGACCAGAGGTAAGAGGGCACATCCGTTCACGGATGTGCCCTCAAGCGTTTTGTTGACCATGCACCGCCCAGCACTGTGACGACGCTGCCCGGCTAGGGCCGTCGGCGCGCAGGGCTGCCCGCTCCTAGGGCGCGTTGACGAGTGCGTTCCGCACAAGGTCGGCGTAGCTTTCCGCCACCGTGTCGTCGGACGCCCGGGTGTTGGCGAGCCGGCCGTCAGCGCTCATCCGAGGCACGGCAAAACCGCCCGCTGCCGTCTTCAACCTTTTGACCCTCAGCGGAGTCGTGACAGGTAACCAATCGAGGCGGGGGCTTATGGCAGCTGACGACGAGCATTTCCGAGAGTTCGTCGACACGCGCTACATGGATCTCTTGCGCGTGGCGTACCACCTCACCGGGTCGGCACAGGATGCGGAGGATCTGGTGCAGGCGGCGCTGGTGAAGGTGATGCGTCGCTGGCGGCGGGTCGAAGATCCGATGGCCTACCTGCGGCGCGTCATGATCAATCAGCACATCAGTAGTTGGCGCCGCTACCGGGTGCACGAGTTGGTGACGGCGATTCTGCCGGAGAGGTCCACCCGGGACATGACAGATGCGGTGGCAGAGCGGCACGCCTTGTACGCGGCGATGCGGGCACTGACGCCCCGTACCCGAGCCGTGATCGTGTTGCGGTACGTGGTCGATCTGCCGGAGGCGGAGGTCGCAGCCACCCTGAGCTGCTCGGTCGGGTCAGTCAAGAGCCGTGCGTCGAGGGGCCTGGCTCGCCTGCGGCTGGCACTGGCAGCGGACGCGCCGCCGTCGACATCGACATCAGCGTCAGCTCATTCAGCACCGGACGGGACAACGAGGATGACGGGGGCAACGCCATGAGGGTCGACGAGGAGCTGGGCCGGGCCCTGGCCGAGCTGAGCAGCACGCTGACCCCGCAGCCGGATCCGTACGGTCGAGTCAGGGCGCGTTATCGACGGATGCGGCAGCGACGCCTCGGCGGGCTGGCCCTGGCCCTCGTGGTCTCCGTGGGTGGCACAGCCTTCGCCATAGCCGGCCCGGCCCGGACCACGCAGCCACCACCAGCGAACTCGAACGAGTCCATCGCACCCGTACTGGCCTGGGCGGACAAACTGCTGCAGTCACCGCCACGCGGTGCCGTCGCCCGGGACACCGGCTATGTCCGCCAGCTTTCCGACATTCTGTTGGACGCCCAGCGCCGGGGAGACTTTCCCAACCTGACGGTGCCGGTGAACGCGGTGAAGGTCCTCTTCATCGAAGACGTCAACGACCAACGGATCGCGCTCGCCGCTTTCGTCCGTGACCAGCCCGATCCGGTCACCGGCTGGCCCAGCGCCGCAGTGTGGCTCGTCGCCGAAAAAGGCGCCAGCGCCGAGAAGCTGGCCAGCACCGGCTCTGTTCGGGGCACGAGCGACGCTTTGGAACCCTACGAAAGCCTTGCCGTGGACGACCCGTCCGGTCCGGGAAGGGCGATACACGTGGCGATCGCACCCGCCGGCTGCGTCTTCCTCACCTCACCGGTGCTGAACGGCCACGCGTTCAAGTGGGCCTCGGAGCTGACCGGGTCCTATCTGATCCGCACGCCGCAGACCCAGCGACCCGAGTGGTGGCGGGTCAACTGCGCCGAGGTGACGCGCAAGATAACTCCCGGACCGGGCTCGCTGGCGGCCAAGCCGATCACCGACGCCCAGCTTGCGACCGCGATGTCCCGGGTCCGGGGGGATGTCAAGGCGCAGCGTGCCCGAGAGCTGGTGTATCAGTCGGCCCAGTCGGCGGGCTACCGCCTGACCGCCCTTCCGAGCGTGGTGTGGGGCGGGCACGTTGCTGGCGTCCCGACCGGCGGATCGCCGTCGGTGGCGGACGGCCAGGTGACCGTCCTGGCTGCTCCCGCAGTCGATGGCACCTGGGTCGGCGAGGTGACGATCGAGCCCGATCAGCCAAGGTCCGACAGCGTGGTCGGCACCGGCACCTCCTTCACCGTCACGACGGATCCAACCGATCCCGCAAGCGTGCTGGCCGTGCCGATCGACGGTGACGCGGTCGGTAGCGGGGACCAGCAGTTCCTGCTCGTGGTGACGCCGGCTGCCGCCACCACGGTGCGCGTCCTGCGGGACGGGCAGGAGGTGGCGAGGGCTCCGGCCAGCGGCTCCGGGGCGGCGTTGACAGTGCCCCGACCCACTGCGGGTCTCGTTGTGAAGGCGCTCGACGCCTCCGGCAGGACACTCGCCAGCGCGCAGGTGTCTGACGAGGGTGCGCGAGGGACACCGGAGACGGACGCCTGGAACCAGGAATAGGCGCCCGGAGGTGGCCCGTTCCGCGCGTGACGATCCCGCATGTGCCGGCGCTGTACCAACGGCTGCCCGTACAAGCCCTCGGGGGATCTGGAGATGCGTATGTTGTCGCAACTGCGATTACTGAATCGTGGCGTGCTGGCCTTACTGACGGCCCTGCTGGTGTTGGTGGCGTCCAGCACACCGGCGTTCGCGGCGGCCCTGCCGCCACCCGCTCCGGTCAGCGCGTCATTGGTGTCCGACGCCCGGGTCGAGGTGAGCTGGCCGGCGGTGGCGAGCGCCAGCAGCTACGAAGTACGGCGTGGGACCGTGTCGGGTGGCCCGTACACGGTGGTGGGAACCGTCACCGGGACGTCGTACGTCGACGAAACCGTCGCCGCCGAGACCACGTACTACTACGTGGTGCGGTCCCGATCCGGCAAGCGGACGTCGGGTGACTCGCCCGAGGTGTCGGTGCGGACCTCGCTGGCGAAGCCTGTGAACGTACGGGCGGCAGCGGCTGAGACGAGCATGACCCTGCGGTGGAAGGCCGTGGCCGGCACCGCGCGTTACGAGATCGTCCGCCTGAGTAACGATGTCCCGGTGGAGACGGTGGTCGGCACCACGACGTCGACCGAGTACGTGGACACCGGCCTCAGTGTCGCCACCCGCTACGTCTACTGGATCCGGGCGATCGCCACGGGCGGTGCCGCGGCCACGTCCGACGCCGTGCGGGTCTACACCGGACCTGCCACCACGACGACGGTCACGGTGTCACCGGGCTCGGTGGAGCAGGGACAGCGGATCCTGCTCATCGCGAACGTACGGTACGCCGACGGCCGGATTCCCGGTGGTGAGGTCGCGTTCATGTCCGCGGCCGGAGCGGTCGCGTTCGCCAATGTCAACGGCACCGACGGCACGGCGATCGCCATGGTCAACGGCACCGGCTGGACTCCGACCTCGGTCTATGCCCAGTTCCAGGGCTCCGACTGGCCGCCGGCCGGGGCGAGCGTGGCCGGCGATGCGGTGCCCGTGGTCACCCAGCCCTACGGCTCGGTGGCCTTCAACGGCCCGTCGTGGCTGAAGCTCGGTTCCTGGGAGGAGGCGGTCGCCGCCGGCGACCTGACCGGCGATGGCCTCTCCGACGTGGTGATCACGACGACCGAGTACTTCGACGACGCCAACGACCATTCCGCTTTCCTGTTCGTGCAGGAGGCAGACAACCAGCTCGTGATGAAGCAGCAGGTGGCGATGTCGACCTCCACCGGCGGCAGTATGTATCCGGTGATTGGCGACCTGGACGGTGACGGCGCGGACGAGCTGGTCGTCGCCACCGGCGACGGCGTCGACGTGTTCCGCCGTACCGGATCGGGGCTCTCGACGGCGGAGCACCTGTCGTTCGCCGACGACCTCATCGACCTGAGGCTCCGCGACCTCGATGCTGACGGCCGGACGGACATCGTCGCCGTGAGCGACAACGGCGTCCTCGTGCGGTACGGCGACGAGAACGGCAGCTTCACGCCCGCGGCTCTCGTCTCTCCGCACCGCGGCTTCGTTCTGGACGTGGTCGACATGACCGGGGACGGCCGGGCGGACCTGGTGGTGCAGCTCGGGCAGCTGATCCAGATCAGCACCCAGGTGAAGCCCCGGTCGTTCGCCGCCCCCGCGGGCTATCAGGCGCCCGCCGGGCACCTGCAGACCGTGGCTTCCATGGCGGTCGGCGACGTGACGGGCGACGGCAGGAAGGACGTCGTCGTCACCGTGTCCGGCAATGCGCCGAACGCCCAGGTGCAGGTGCTCACGCACGACAGCGCAGGTGTGCTCGGACGGTGGATCCGCTACCCGGTCTACGAGATGCCGGACGCCATCGCGATCGCGGACGTCAACAACGATGGTCGGGACGACGTCGCCATCACCCACGGCGGTTGGAGCGCGGCGAGTGTGCTGTTGCAGCGGCCGGACGGTTGGCTGGGCAACGAGTTCCGGGTCTCCCAGTTGCCGTCCGCCAGCTCCTTCACCCCGCGTGGCCTCGCGCTGGCCGACATCAACAACGACGGTCTGAAGGACCTGCTGATGGCCAACTACAACTACGGTCTGGTGGTCGTACCGCAGCGCCCCGCAGCCACGTCGGCGGCGGCGTCACCGAAGGTCCAGGTGGGTCGGGCCTGAGCGACGTTGACGACGGGCCCGCTTCCAGGGCCCCAGCGGGCGGCGGATGGAACCAGGAGTGAGCACGAGGGAACGGCCCGGTCGGAGCGACCGGGCCGTTCCTCGTACGCAGCGGGTTCAGGGCCTTCTCAACGGCGTTCGCGTGCCTGTCAGTCCTGTCGTTCGGTGCGTTCGATCTCCGCGAACGCGGCGGCCAGGTAGTCGCCCAGCGGCACGCTGGTCGTCGCCAACAGGTCGGCCACCAGCAGCGGGGCGTGCCGGGCCAGCGCCGACGCGTCCGGCGGTGACTCGTCGCCGTCGGGGTCGTACACCCCGAGCGCGCCGGCCAGCAGGACGAGCACCACGTGCGGGTCGACATCGGAACGCCACCGCGTCGACTGCTGCACGCAGCGGGTCAACACCTGGCGGATGTCGTCGCCGGTCAACCCGTCCGGATGGCTCTCCTCCAGCAGCAACCGGACCACCGCGCCGAGCACCAGGCCGGAGCGCTCGTCTGCGGCGAGACCGTCGACCGCCTCGTCGTACGCCTGACCGTCGCGTGCCTGGGCAGCGGCGACGGCCGTCGTGGCGGTCACCGCGATGGCGCGGGCGGTAGCGGGCAGGTGTCGCCAGGTGCCGGTCATCGGGTCAGCATCGCAGACCCGGCGGACAGCGCCGGACCGTCGTCAGCCGAGTGGATCATCGTGGGATCGGTCACGCGACCGCCGCAGCCAGCGGGGCTACGCCAAAAGCGTTCGCGCGGTGTCGCACCCGACGAACAGAATGCCGGACATGCTGCGTCGTGCCCTACCCCGCCGTTTCGAAGCTCGCCGACTCCTGATCGGCACCCTGTTGTCGGCGATCGGGCGCGGTCTGACCCTGCCGTTCCTGTTCATCTACTTCACCGACGTTCGCGGACTCACCGACACCCGAGCGGGTCTGGTGATCGGCTGGTACGGCGCGGTCACCCTGGCGCTGTCACCGCTGGGCGGGACACTCATCGACCGATTCGGCGCCCGCCGGGTGGTGGTGCCCTGCCTGCTGATCGAGGCGATCGGCACCGGCTCGTTGGCGCTGGTGAACTCGACCGGCTCGGCAGTGCTGGTGATGACGGTGATCGCCGTCGGCGGCTCGGCGATCTGGTCCGGGCAGAACACGATTCTCGCCTCGTTGACCGGCGACGACGAACGGCAACGGGTCTACGGGTTGAATTTCGCCCTGCTCAACCTCGGTATCGGCGTTGGTGGCATGACGTCCGGCGCGATCGTCGACACCGCCCGGCCGGGCACGTTCCAGATCATCTACGTCCTCGACGCGGTCACTTACCTGATTCCGGCGCTGATCCTGCTGACCCTGCCGGGCATCGGTCACCGACTCGTCCGCCCCAGGACGGGCGGCGAACCGTCGGCCGGTGGCTACCTGACCGTGCTCCGCGACCGCCCGTTCCGCCGACTGGTGATCTTCGGTCTCATCCTCACCACCTGCGGGTACGCCCAGATCGAGGTGGGCTTCGCCGCGTACGCGGTGCGGGTCGTCGAGGTGACGCCCCAGGTGGTCGCCTGGGCGCTGGCGGCCAACACGGCAATGATCGTGCTGGCCCAACTCCTGGTGCTCGGCCGGATCGAGGGGCGTAGCCGTACCGGTGCACTCGCCGTGGTCGGGGCGGTGTTCGCCGCCGCCTGGTTGGTCCTCGGTGCCGGCGGCCTGGTCAGCGCCGAGAACGCCGTCTTTGCCGCGCTGTGCGTGGTGGCCTGCTCGGCGATCTTCGGCTTCGGCGAGACGATGCTGTCGCCGGTGATGCCCGCGCTGACGAACGCGCTGGCCACCGACGAGTTGCGCGGCCGGTACAACGCGATGAGTTCAATGATCTTCGGGATCAGTGGAGTGATCGGACCGGTGACCGCCGGTCCGCTCCTCGGCGCCGCCAACGGCAGCGTCTGGGTGGCGACAGTCGTCGGTGGCTGCCTGGTCGCCTCGTTGGTGGCGATCTCCCTACGCCGACTGCTCAGCGCCGAACAGGACGGGCGCACGACGACCACCCCGGCGTCTCCCACCCCGGTCCCGGCCTGAACCCGGCCCCACGCACGCACGCCGCTCGGCCCGACGTCGTGACACAGCGCCGGAATTGTTCGTCGTGGCAAAGGGTCGGGCCCCGGAGCTGGTGCTCCGGGGCCCGATGATCGCAGGGGTCGGCCGTCAGGCGGCGGGGACCTCGGCGGTGGTGCGGATCCGGTCCAGCGTCGGTGCGGAGACCGGCGACTGGGCGGTCAGGTAGTCCACGAAGGCGTCCAGGTCGATCTGGCCGGTGACCAGGTTCGTGCCGCCGGTGAGGGCGCTGAAGCCGTCGCCTCCGCCGGCCAGGAAGTTGTTCACCGTCACCCGGTACGTGGCGGCGGTGTCGACGGTGGTGCCGCCGAGGGTGAGGCTGCCCCGGACCACCCGGGTGCCGGCGCACGGGTCGGCGACCGTACCGGTGGTGCCGTTCGGGTCGACCACGTAGCCCACGGTGGCCGACGGGTACAGGGTCCGACCGGTGACGAACTGCTGTTCCAGTACGCAGTAGAGCTGCGCACCGGTCAGGTCGAGCGTCACCAGGTTGTTGGCGAACGGCTGTACCGTGAACGCCTCCTCGTAGGTGACCGGGCCGGCATTGAGGTCGGCCCGGACCCCACCCGGGTTCATGAAGGCGGCGACCGCATTCTGCTCGTCATCGGTGGCGGCGAGTTGCGCGTCGGCGATCAGGTTGCCCAGTGGCGACTCGCCCAGGGTCGTACCAAAGAGGGTTTCCTGGGTCTTGGTGATCGCGGTGGTGGTCTCGCCGACCTGGCGGTCGGCGACCGGGCCGAGCACGGTCTTGTACCGCTCGATCAGTGCGGTCTGCTTCGGGTCCTTGGCGACGTCCCGGGTGACGACGACGTTGTTCGCGGCAGCGGAGATCACGTCACCGGACCGGCGATCGATCTTCAGGTCGATGTCGGTGACAAGGCGGCCGAACGAGCTGGCGCTGGTGACCAGCTTGCCGTTGATGTCGCAGTTGTACGCCTGGTGGGTGTGCCCGCTGACCACCACGTCGATCGACGGGTCCATCCGGTTGGTGATGTCCACGATGGGGCCGGTCATGCCGACGCAGTCGTTGATCCCGCCGGTCGCGGCCTGGGTGCCACCCTCGTGCAGCAGCACGACGATCGTCTCCACGCCCTTGCGGCGCAGCTCGCGGGCGTACCGGTTGGCGGTGTCCGCCTCGTCGGCGAAGGTGAGGCCGGCGACGCCCTGCTGGCTGACGATCTGCGGGGTGCCCTCCAGGGTCATGCCGATGAAGCCGACCTTGACGCCCTGCACCTTGTGGATCGCGTACGGCGCCATCAGCGGCTGGCCGGTGGCGGTCTTGAAGGCGTTCGCGGACAGGTACTTGAAGCCGGCGCCCCGGTACGGGGTGCCGTCGGCGCAGCCGTCCACCGGGTGGCAGCCACCGTTCTGGATGCGCAGCAGCTCGGCGGCGCCCTCGTCGAACTCGTGGTTGCCGACGCTGGCGTAGTCCAGCCCGGCCATGCTCAGCGCCTCGATGGTCGGCTCGTCGTGGAACGCGGCCGAGAGCAGCGGGGACGCACCGATCAGGTCACCGGCGGCGACGGTGATGGTGTTCTTCTTCTTGGCTGCGGCGCGCAGCTCGGCAAGGTGGGTGGCCAGGAACTCGACGCCACCCGCGGTCTGCCCGGCGATGGTGCCGCTGGAGCCGCTCGGCGGTTCGAGGTTGCCGTGGAAGTCGTTGAGGGCGAGCAGGGTGACGTCGACCGGCTTCGGCCGCGCGTCGGCTTGCTCAGGGCTGGTGGCGACCGCGCCGAAAGCGGCCACCGCGAGCGCGGTCAGGCCGACAGCGGCCCGACGCATCCCGGGTATGAACATGGATCTCCTCGTGAGAATCGGCGCGTACGGTGCGGTGCCTGGCCTCTGGGTCGACCGGGCCGCCGACGGACGCCGTCGAAAGGGTCGCGGATGACGGTGGTTGAGCATGGCCCCCGCCCCGACAGCCTCTCATCCGGACGTCCACCGGTCGAGCCGGGCAGTGCATCGGAGCAGCGCGTACGTCGAGGCCGCTATCGATCATCGTTTAACGCGGTCTGCCGGACAACGTCGGACCCAGGGTCTAGAAAGGACGGGACAGCCTACGAGGAATGGGGACGGCATCGTGAGCGGAACGACACCCGTGGCGGAGCAGGTGCGATCGGCCGACGGCACACCCATCGCGTTCGAGCGGTCCGGTGCCGGGCCGGCGGTCGTCCTCGTCGGCGGCGCTTTCAGCGATCGCAACGCGACCCGTGACCTGGGCGCGGCACTGGCGCCGGACTTCACCGCCTTCAGCTATGACCGACGCGGTCGGGGCTACAGCGGCGACACCGCACCGTACGAGGTCGACCGCGAGATCGACGACCTGGCGGCCCTGATCGCGGCGGCAGGTGGTTCCGCCGCCGTCTACGGCATCTCCTCCGGGGCCGTTCTGGCTGCCCTCGCCACCGCTCAGGGCCTGCCGGTGACCAAGTTGGTCATGTTCGAGCCACCGTTCCAGGTCGGCCCGCACGCGGGCGTCCGCAAGGACATCACCCCGCAGCTCATCGAGCTGATCGCCGCCGACGACCGGGACGGGGCGGTGGAAACCTTCCTCAGCGCCTCGGTGGGGCTGCCGGCCGAGCAGATCACCGGGATGCGGTCGCAACCGGTGTGGGGTGGGCTGACGGCGGTCGCGCACACCCTGGTGTACGACTCGATCGTCACCGCCGGAGGGCGACTCCCCGCCGACCGGCTGGCGACCATCACCGCGCCGACCCTCGCGGTGGACAGCACCGGCAGTCCACAGTGGTTGCGGGACGCGAGTCGGGCGGCGGCCGAGGCCGTGCCGGGCGGCCGGTCCGTGAGCCTCGACGGCGGTTACCACGACGTGCCGCCGACGACGCTGGCCCCTGCGCTGCGCGAGTTCCTGCTCGGTTGACCGCACCAGCGGCCACCGAGGCGCGAGCCGGCGGCTCAGCCGTCAGCCAGCGCCTCGTCGACCAGGGCAGCTACGGCGTCCGGTGGCCAGGCGCCCGCCATGCCGGGCCGGGCCGCCAGGTAGGTGGCGATCCGCTCGACGGGCCAGCCGTGCGACTCGCGCAGCCCTCGGGCGATCATGCCGAGGTAGATCGGCGCGGGAGGTCGGCACGGCACGGCTGACGCCCCCTCGGGGGCGGTGAAGGTGAGCATCGGAACACCGTCGCGACTGCCCGGGCAGATGAGCGTCTCGTACCGCCCCGGGCCGAGCGTGGCCCGTCCGTTGGCGACGGCGGCGTCGATGGCCGCGCCGGTCGCCGGGATCAGCTCGGTCGTGTCGCCCGGCGGCCGGTACATCTCCTGGTCCGCGATGTCGGTGAACTGCTCCAGGGTGACCAGGTAGGCGCGGGCCGCGGCCTCGCCCGGCAGGTGCGGGTCGTAGAAGGCCATGCCGCCGGTCCAGGCACCGGACTCGCCGGCGAAGTAGATGCCGCCGGGCAGCGACACGGGCGTCGATCGGCTGGGTGGACGCCGGTCGCGGCAGCCCGGGTACGTCCGCTTTCCGCCGGGTGGGCAGCCGCCACCGATGTACCAGCCCAGCCGGGCGGCGTGCATGTTCGAGCCGTAGGAGACGTACCAGGCCAGCACGAGGACCCCTCAGAAGCCGCAGGTCTGCCCGGCGGAGTGGCTCACCTGCACGGTGTGGGTCACGCATCCGGCGGCCTCGACCGAGTGCAGCAGGAAGGCGGTGGGCTCGTCGACCCAGCCGATCTGTTCGTCGGCGCTCATGGTGAGCGTGCTCTGCTTCCAGGTGCTGGGCGCCACGGTGAGGACCGTGCCCGCGTACGCCGTGGTGACCGGGCGGTGCAGGTGGCCGGCGCCGACCCGTACCACGTGCCGGTGCCGACCGATCACCTCGGCGAGCGCGTCACCGTCGGCGAGCCGGATGGAGTCCGCGACGGGGATGCCGACCGCGACCGGCGGGTGGTGCAGAAAGATCACGGCGGGCACCTCGGGCCGCCCGGCCAGCACCCCGTCGAGCCAGCCGAGCTGTTCCTCGCCGAGTTGGCCGCCGTCGCTGCCGGGGACGAGCGAGTCGAGCACCACGACGGACGCCGCCTCGTGGTCGACGTGGTAGTAGGCCGAGAAGCCGCCGCCGAGCCAGGGTGTGCCGCCGAACGCGTCGAGCAGGGACTCCCGGTCGTCATGGTTGCCGGTGGTCAGGTGCACCGGCAGCGGGAAACTGCCGATCACCTCGCGCAGCGCCGCGTACTCGTCGGGCTGGCCGTGGTCGGCCAGGTCGCCGCTGATCACCACGCAGTCCGGTCGGGGTCGCAACGCCAGCACCCGGCCGAGCGCTCGGTGCAACCCGGCGGCCGGTTCGGCGGCGAGTAGGCCGGTGGTCAGGTGCGGGTCACTGAGCTGGGCGATGAGCATGGGCTCGCCTCCTCGGCGCCGGGAGGCTCCACGCTATCGGCAGGCGCGGGGTCCCGGGGGGACACGCCGATGCGGGGTGAGTTGGCCGCTGAGGGGGACTGGGCGCTGGGGCCGGCCCGCTGGGGCCTAGTCCCACTCGATCGACTCCGGCCGCGCCGGCTGCCTTGCAGCGGTTCAGTGAAAAATTCGCTGATGGCACGCACCAATGCCGTCCCGGCACAAGCTGACAATTGCTTGCCTGCTTGCGCCGGGACGGCAATTAGTTGAATTTAGCGACTAAGCCAGTCGAACGGGGAGCACGATGCTGTTGCAGTTGTAGGTCGTCGTGCCGGTCCACCAAATCAGGGCGTTCCGCGTCTGGGTCCCGTATTCGCCATCGGCGGTAATTCCCTCGGACCTCTGCGCATTCCTCAGGGCAGTCTTGGTTGCCGGACCGAAATCGCTGTCGATCGCGATGTTCTGGTTGTAGCAGTACTTCAAGGTCTGCTGCAACTTCTTCACGGCCGCGCTGTTGGCGCCCTGCGCCATACCGCAAGCCGTGCTGGCAGCGGTGCTGCCAGCCGAGGGAATGTCCTCGCCCGAGACGCCGACGTCTCCGCCGACAACCGAAACTGTCCGATAGCAGGTCGCCTGAATTGTGAAGTCTCCCGCAAGTGCGGGCGAGGCACCAATCAGCTGAACCCCGCCGAGTGCGAGCGCACTGAACAGTGCGGCTCCAACACGTGCTTTCCCCGTTGCGCGCATTTTGATCCTAACTAGAGGGATAATCCAGTGTGGACACATTCACCGTAACGAAGACTCCAATGGTGCGCAAGCACTTCGCCCCGAGGGGTGCACTCCGAATAGCGAGGGCCATGCACATAGTAGTTGATCCATCGGCTGACGTGTGCCCCCGCTGTTGCCGCTCACCACCGCCCAGGACGGTCGGGCGATGGCCGCGACCGCCCCAAAGCCGGCCGCCGTCCACGCCTGACCTGCGGCCTGTGCGCCGAGGTGGCGCCGCCCCCACACCCCGGCCTCAATGCCCACAGGCTGTGTCCACAGCCTGTGGATAGCACGTGTGTACGAAGCCCGGCCGGTCCCAGCCACCGTGAGTACGCTTGATCGAGCGGTTCGGCGTCGGCCGAGCCCTCTCCCCTACCTGGAACGACGTGCGAGTGGATCATCAGCGAGTCATCCGTGACGTCACCGTCCGCCTGCCGATGGCGTCGAGCACGCCGGAGGCGTGCCGGTGGACGGTCACCGCGCTGTCCCGCCACACCCCGGCGACCATCTCCGTGCTGCTCGCGGTCCACGACCGCCTGCGCTGCGTCGCCGCGACCGGGGCCTGGCAGGTCTTCGCCACCGTGCCGGCGCGGACCGGCATCGTCGGCCGGGTGTACGCGACCGGCGCCCCCGCCGTCGTCCCGGACGTCACCGTCGACCCGGACTACCTACCGGTCCGCCCGGATGTGACCGCCGAGCTGTGCGTACCGGTGCTGGACCCGACGGGACGGGCGATCGGCGTTCTCGACCTGCAATGGAGTGAGCCGACCGACCTGGAGCCGTGGCGGGAGACCGCGCAGCGGCTGGCCGACGGGCTGGGCGGGCGGATCGCCGCCCTCGGTGGCCCCCCTGCGGAGAGTCGCAGCGAGAAGCTGCTTCGGCACGCTGCGGCGCTCTCCTCCGCGCCGACCGAGGGGGAGGTGATGGGGGCGGCGGCCCGCGCCGCCCGGGAGGTCTCCACGCTCTCCACCGCACTGCTGCTGATCGGCGGTCAGCTCGGCCCGTCCCCGGCGACGCCGAGCGACCTGGAGACCCGGATTCGCGCCGAGCTGGCCGCGGCGGGCCCGGCCGCCCTGGACCGGATGGTCGAGCGGGCCCACCGTTACGGCGCCGGGTACACGCTGGGCGAGACCGGGCATCCCCCGACGGAGGACTACCGCCCGCTGACCCGGGCAGGGGTACGCACGCTGGTCGCCGTGCCGGTCGGGCCCACGGACGCCGGTGGGGTGCTCCTGGTCGCCGACGAACGCGCGCTGCGCCCGGACCCGACCACTGTCAGCCTCATGGAGTTGCTCGCCGGTCAGGCCTGGACGAGCGTGGACCGGCTGCGCACGCTGGCCCGGCTGCGGGAGCAGGCCAGCTCCGACCCGCTGACCGGGTTGCGGCACACCGGCCCGTTCGGGCAGCGGATCGCTGCGGCCACCCCCGGGCGTACGGCTCTGCTGGCGATCGACGTGGACGGCTTCAAGACCGTGAACGACACGTACGGCCACCAGGCCGGCGACCGGGTGCTGGTCGGGTTGGCGCGGGCCCTGGAGGGGGCGCTGCGGCACGGCGACGAGTTGTACCGGATCGGCGGCGACGAGTTCGTCGCGGTGATCGAGGTGAGCCGCCCGGAGGAGGCGGTCCGCATCGCCGAACGGCTCACCGAGGCGGCCCGACGCATCGGCCGCACGATCAGCGTGGGCGTCGCACTGCCCCGCCCCGGCGAAACCCCCGACCGCACCCTGAAACGAGCCGACCAGGCCCTCTACGCGGTAAAACGCCAAGGCCGAGACGGCGTCCTGCTCTCCGCCGCGTAACCGCCCCCACGCCCCCGCCGATCTTGCACTTTCGGTTGCCGTTCTGCCGCCCTCGCCCCTTATGCCCGCACAGAAACTGCAAGATCGCCGCAGCAGGGGGTGTGGGGGACCCGCCGTGGGTCAGGGGGTGCGGAGTTCTTTGGCCAGGAGTTCGGCGATCTGGGCGGTGTTGAGGGCCGCGCCCTTGCGGAGGTTGTCGCCGGTGACGAAGAAGTCGAGGGCGCGGGGGTCGTCCAGGGCGCGACGGATCCGGCCGACCCAGGACGGGTCGGTGCCGACGGCGTCGATCGGCATCGGGAACTCCCCGGCGGCGGGGTCGTCGACCAGGATCACCCCGGGTGCGTTGCGCAGCGCCTCGCGAGCGCCCTCGGCGTCGACCTCGGTGGCGAAGACCGCGTGCACGGCGACCGAGTGGGCGGTGACCACCGGCACCCGGACGCAGGTGGCGGAGACCTTGAGGTCGGGGAGGCCGAGGATCTTCCGCGACTCGTTGCGGATCTTCATCTCCTCCGACGACCAGCCGCTGTCCGCCAGGGAGCCGGCCCAGGGGACCACGTTGAGCGCCATGGGTGCCGGGAACGGCCCCAGGTCGTCGCCGACCGCCTGGCGTACGTCGCCGGTGCGCGAGCCGAGCGCCCGATCGCCGGCGACCTTGGTGAGCTGGTCGTGCAGGATGTCGACGCCGGACTGACCGGCTCCGGAGACCGCCTGGTAGGAGGCGAGCACCAGCTCTCGTAGGCCGTACTCGCGGTGCAGCGGCGCGACGGCGACGATCATCGCGAGGGTGGTGCAGTTGGCGTTGGCGATGATGCCCCGGGGCCGGTTGCGGACCTGCTCGGGGTTGATCTCCGGAACGACCAGCGGGACGTCGCGGTCCATCCGGAACGCGCCGGAGTTGTCGACAGCGATCGCGCCCCGGGCGACGGCGATCGGCGCCCACTCGGCGGAGACCTCGTCGGGCACGTCGAACATGGCCACCTGGACACCGTCGAACGCCTCAGGCGTCAGCGCCTGGACGACGAGTTCCTCGCCCCGGCAGCGCACCCGGCGACCGACGGAGCGCTCGGAGGCGAGCAGCCGGATCTCACCCCAGACGTTGCGTCGCCCGGTGAGCAGCTCGCACATCACGGTGCCGACGGCACCTGTCGCTCCGACCACGGCGAGGGTGGGCAGCGCCGTCATCGGCGCTACCTACCCGTCCCCGCGTAGACCACGGCTTCGGTTTCGCCGCCCAGCTCGAACGCGTCGTGGATGGCGCGGACGGCGGCGTCGAGGTCGGTGTCCCGGCAGACCACGGAGACCCGGATCTCGGAGGTGGAGATCATCTCGATGTTGACCCCGGCCGCGCCGAGCGCGGCGAAGAAGCCGGCCGCCACCCCGGGGTGCGAGCGCATGCCCGCGCCGATCAGCGAGACCTTGCCGACGTGGTCGTCGTAGAGCAGGCCCTTGAACTTGACCGGCTCCTGGATCTTGCTGAGCGCCGCCATCGCGGTGGGGCCGTCGGCCTTGGGCAGGGTGAACGAGATGTCCGTCCGGCCGGTGCCCTCGGTGGAGACGTTCTGCACGATCATGTCGATGTTGATCTCGGCGCCGGCGACGGTGTCGAAGATCCGCGCGGCGGCACCCGGCTCGTCGGGCACCCCGACGATCGTGATCTTGGCCTCGCTGCGGTCGTGCGCGACCCCGGTGATCAGTGCCTGCTCCACGGAAAGGTCCTCCATCGATCCGGTGACCATCGTGCCGGTGTTGGTCGAGTATGACGAACGGACGTGGATCGGCAACCCCGCCCGGCGGGCGTACTCCACGCTACGCAGGTGCAGCACCTTCGCGCCGCACGCGGCCAACTCCAACATCTCCTCGTAGGTGATGTGCTTGATGTGTCGAGCGTTGGGCACGATCCGCGGGTCGGCGGTGAAGATGCCGTCCACGTCGGTGTAGATCTCGCAGACATCGGCGTGCAGGGCGGCGGCGAGCGCCACGGCGGTGGTGTCCGAACCACCACGGCCCAGCGTGGTGACGTCCTTGGTGTCCTGCGAGACGCCCTGGAAGCCGGCCACGATGACCACCGAACCCTCGTCGAGCGCGCCCTTGAGCCGCCCGGGGGTGACGTCGATGATCCGGGCGCGGCCGTGCACCGAGGTGGTGATCACGCCGGCCTGCGAACCGGTGAACGAGCGGGCTTCGTACCCCAGGTTGTGGATGGCCATGGCCAGCAGGGCCATGGAGATCCGCTCCCCGGCGGTGAGCAGCATGTCCAGCTCGCGGCCCGGCGGCAGCGGGCTGACCTGGTTGGCCAGGTCGAGCAGCTCGTCGGTGGTGTCGCCCATTGCGGAGACCACCACCACCACGTCGTCGCCGGCCTTGCGGGCGGCGACGATGCGCTCGGCCACCCGCTTGATCCGCTCGGCGTTGGCGACGGAGGACCCGCCGTACTTCTGCACCACGAGTGCCACGACGGTGCACTCCCTCCCAGCGACCCTGAGCGTGCCGACGCCGCCGGAACCGGGGCCGGCGGCGCGTGTCAGACCCCATGAGGGTATCCGGCGGATAACGAAGCCGGGTCAGGTGATCCCACCATCCGGCCCGGCCGGGACCGGCCGAGCCGGTCCCACCAGGTCGAACGGGTACGCCGGGACGCCCCGCCCGACACGCCGGAACGAGCCCGATACGGGCCGGCACCCACCTACCGCCCGCACCCACCAGAATGGGCCGGTGCCCGTCCTCATCCGCTCGGCCGGCCGCGTGCTCGGGCCGCTCGTCCTCGCCCTGCCAGCCCTCCTGGTCGCCTGCACCACTGAGCAGCCTCCGACTCCACCGCCCGTCGATCCGGGGCCGGTCGAGGTGGATGCCGCGCGGGATGAGCTGGCCGCGTTGGCCGCGGCAGCTCAGGACCGTCACCTGGTGGCCCAGTACGTCTACAGCCAGTCGGGTAAACCGGATCGCACCATCGTGTTCACCAGCGCGAACGACGGCAGCTGGCGGGTGGACGTGCCGGGGGGCGCCCTGGGTGGCACCGCCGATGTCTCGATGGCCAGCACGGCCGACGGGCTGTTCCAGTGCGCCCTGCCGTCGGCCGGTCATAGCGGGTCGGCGAGTTGCGTACGCCTGGGTGATCGCGACGACGCGATCCCACGCCGGTTGGACCCCCGGGTCCAGCACCTGCTCACCGACTGGCTGAACGTGCTCACCGACCGACGCGCGCCGTTGGCGGTCGCCCCGGCCAACGCGCCCGAGGGTCTCACCGGCACCTGCTACTCGGTGGATTCCACTTCGGCGTCGCTCAACGCTCCGCTGGATGTGGGCATCTACTGCTACGACCAGGACGGCACGCCGACCGGCGTCCGGACCGGGGACGGGACGCTGCGGCTGGCCGCTGCACCCGGCCCGGCACCGGCCACCGTGCAGCTGGCCGGCCCGGTGGTGATCGACCGGGAGCCGCTCGACACCGCGGCGCCGCCGACCCCGGACCCGTCGGAGAGCCCGGGCGCGGGAACGCCCTGATCTTCGTCCCGTTACGGGTGCTCTTGCCCACATTTAGCCACCCCATCCTGAGGGGCGAATCACCCATACAGGACGATCCGGTGTATGGCCGACCTCACCCCGCTGCTCGCCTATCGCTGGAGTCCACGAGCTTTCGACCCGAGCGCCGAGCTGACTCCGGAGGAGTCCGCCTCGCTGCTCGAGGCCGCGCGCTGGGCCCCGTCGGCGGAGAACGGGCAGCCCTGGCGGTTCGCCCTCGGCCACCGCGACGACGAGACCTGGAAACGGATCCTGATCAGCCTCCCGGTCGACGACCAGATCTGGATCCGGCACGCCGCGACCCTGGTGGTCGGCGCCCACACCGGCCTCGACACCGAGCGGGCCGCGTACGACCTGGGGCAGGCGGTCGCCCACCTGACCGTGCAGGCCACCGCGCTCGGGCTGCACGTGCACCAGCTCACCCGGTTCGACCGGGCCGGCCTCTCCACCGAACTCGACCTGCCCGGCGGCGTCCGCCCGTTGGTGGTCGCCGCCGTCGGCCGACTCGGGGACCCGTTCGCCCTCCCGGCCGAGCTGCAAGCCCGGGAGACCGGCCTGCGTCGCCGCCGTCCGGTCGCCGAGCTGCTGCTGCGCTGAGCGGGCTCACCCGCCGCGGCTGGCCCGGAGGAGGACCGCCGCGGCGTCGGTGTTGCGGTAGAGGACGTGCCGACCCTCGCGGGACCGGGACACCAGGCCGGCGCCGTGCAGCGCGGCCAGGTGCTGGGAGACGTTTCCGGCGGACGTCCCGGTGAGTCGGGCCAGGTCGGTGGTGGTCAGCGCCGTCTCGAGCAGGTGCAGCAGCGCGGCCCGGCCCGGCCCGATCACCCGTGCCAGTGGATCGCCGGGCGGTGGCGCGATCGCCTCCCAGAGCGTCCCGACGGCACGGACCGGGTACGCGCCGGCCGGCAGCGAATCCTCCAGCAGGTTCCACAGCACGTGCTGCTCGGTGAACACCGTCGGGTTCAGCGCCAACCCACGACCGCGGAGGTCGAAGTCCCGCTCGAACGTGTCGTCGCTGATCACCCGGTCGCCGTGCCAGCGCAGGCTCGGGTGGAGTTGCTCGAAGAACCGACCGGCGCCGCTCTCGGCGAGCTGCGCCGCCCGGTACGCCACGTCGGCGTCGAGCAGCGCCCGCATCCGCGGCCAGTCCGGGGCGATCGCCTCGTCGTACCAGACCCGCACCGCGTCGACGACCTGCGGCAGCAGCCCGCCGGGGTCGGCGAGCAGCGCCCGCCCGAACGGGCTCAGCGGTTTTCGCCAGGTGGTCGACAGCAGGTCCTGGACCACCACGGCCGGCGGCGTCGCGGCGATCTGGTCGAGCTGCTCGGCCATCTCCACGTTCGGTCGGGCCGCCGGGGTGAGGAAGTCGGGCAGCCAGCGACCCGGCACGACCAACCCCACCAGCGGTCGGACCCGGTCGGCCACCTCGGGACGACGCAACGTCACCCGGGCCCGGTCGATCCAGGGCAGGTGCACCGCGTAGCGGACCGGGTTGGCCAGCGCCCACATGCTCATGACCGTCTCGTTGACCGGTGACACGGCGAGCCGTACTCCCGCCACGTCGGCCAGGCTGAACCGCAACTCGGACACACGCCCCCCAGGAACAGGATTCGGTCCAGCCTAAAAGACTCGACCGGAACGATGGGGGCCCGCTTCACTCCCCGGACATGGGGACCAGAGAAACCATCCGCACCGCCGTTCGAGACGTCGTACCGCCCGCCGGACTGACCCGCGCCCTGGCCGTGCAGGCAATGGTCTACGCCGTCGGCAGCGGCCTGTTCCACGCCGGCAGCGCCGTCTTCTTCACCCGGGCACTCGGGCTCAGCGCCGCCCAGGTCGGGTTGGGGCTGTCCATCGCGGCGGGGGTGTCGCTGCTGGGCACGGTGCCGCTGGGTGGCCTCACCGACCGGTACGGGCCGCAGCGGGTCTGGGTGGTGGGGCTGGTGCTCAACGCGGCGCTGTTCGCGACCTACCCGTTCGTGGGCGGCTTCGCGGGGTTCCTCGCCGTGGTGGTGGCGCTGGCCGCCGTGGACGCCGCTGTCGGCGTGGCCCGGCAGGTCTACTCGATCAACGCGCTCCCGCCGGCCGAACGGGTCACGGCGATGGCCTACCAGCGCTCGTCGCTGAACGTCGGCTTCGGGCTCGGCGCGGTGATCAGCGGCCTGGTGCTGGCGGTGGACACGATCACCGCGTACCGGGGAATGGTCTGGTTCATCTCGACGGTCTTCCTCGTGACGGCCCTCTTCGTGCGGCGACTGCCCCGGCTGCTGCAGGTGGCCCGACCGGCGGAGCCGATGAGTCGGCTCGCCGTGCTGCGGGACCGGCCGTTCATGGCGGTGTCCCTGGTGTCCGGGCTGCTCACCGCGCACGGGGTGCTCTACCTGACGGTCATGCCGCTGTGGATCCTCACCCACACCGACGCCCCGAAGACGATGATCGCCGGGCTGGTGCTGCTCAACACGATCCTGATCGTGCTGCTCCAGGTGCGCGTCAGCCGGGGCGCGGACACCGCGGCGGGCGCGGCGCGGGCCTCCCGTCGGGGTGGGCTGCTGATCGCCCTGTTCTGCCTGGTCCTGCCGATCTCCGGGGTCACCCGGGGCCTGCTGACCGTCGTGGTGCTGGTGGCCGCCGCCATGTTGCTGATCCTGGCCGAGCTGATCGAGTCGGCGGGCAGCTGGGGGCTCACCGCCACCCTGCCTCCGGCCGACCAGCGCGGTGCGTACGTGGGGGCGCTCGGACTCGGCGTGCAGGTCCAGTACCTGATCGCGCCGGCGGGGCTGACCGCGCTCGGGGTGACCACCGGCGGGTGGGGTTGGTTACCGACGGCAGCGATCTTCGTGCTGGTAGCGGTGGCGATCGTGCCCGCTGTGGCCTGGGCGCAACGGACGCCGAGGCTGGGTGCCGAGGCCGCAGAGCCGGCCATGACCCCGGTCCCATAGTCCGGACCTGCCTTCCCACCCCCCGTTCCATCACGTAGGGTGACCTGGTCATGTGGCAGGCGCTGCTCCTCCTTAGCCGCCGCGACGAGGCCTGACCGGCCGGCACCTCGTCGCGGAGTCGCATCGCGCCGTCCAGCACATCCGAACTTCTTCTCGGCACCGCCGCGCACCGTCGCCCGGCATCTCGCCGACACCTTCCGATCTGCTGACGCCACATGTTCCAGGGAGCACTCTGAGATGGCTCAACCTGTCACCGACGCTGAGACCGATCCGATCGCCCGGCAACGCCCCAGCCGGATGCCGTACCACCGCTACCAGCCGTACCAGGAGCAGTTCCGGGTCGAACTGCCGGACCGCACCTGGCCCACCCGCACCGTCGAGGCCGCACCCCGCTGGTGCGCCGTGGACCTCCGCGACGGCAACCAGGCCCTGATCGACCCGATGTCGCCCGAGCGCAAGCGCCGGATGTTCCAGCTGCTGGTCCAGATGGGCTACAAGGAGATCGAGGTCGGCTTCCCGTCGGCCAGCCAGACCGACTTCGACTTCGTCCGGCAGCTCATCGAAGACGACATGATCCCGGACGACGTCACGATCCAGGTGCTCACGCAGTGCCGGGAGCACCTGATCGAGCGGACGTACGAGTCGCTGCGCGGCGCGAAGCGGGCCATCGTGCACTTCTACAACTCGACCTCCACCCTCCAGCGGCGGGTGGTCTTCGGCCTGGACCGGGACGGCATCGCCGACATCGCCACCACCGGCGCGCGGCTCTGCCAGAAGTACGCGGAGATCCACACCCCGGACACGGAGATCTTCTACGAGTACTCGCCGGAGTCGTACACGGGCACCGAGCTGGAGTACGCGCTGGAGGTCTGCTCCCGGGTGATCGACGTGATCGACCCGACCCCGGACCGGCCGCTGATCATCAACCTCCCGGCCACCGTCGAGATGGCCACCCCCAACGTGTACGCCGACTCGATCGAGTGGATGCACCGGCACCTGCCGCGCCGGGACAGCGTGGTGCTGAGCCTGCACCCGCACAACGACCGGGGCACCGGCGTGGCCGCCGCGGAGCTGGGCCTGCTCGCCGGCGCGGACCGCATCGAGGGCTGCCTGTTCGGCAACGGTGAGCGCACCGGCAACGTCGACCTGGTGACCCTGGGGCTCAACATCTTCTCCCAGGGCATCGACCCGATGATCGACTTCTCGAACATCGACGAGATCCGGCGAGCGGTTGAATACTGCAACCAACTGCCGGTGCACGAGCGCCACCCGTACGCGGGCGACCTGGTCTACACGGCCTTCTCCGGCTCCCACCAGGACGCGATCAAGAAGGGCTTCGACGCCCTGACCGCCGACGCGAAGGCGGCCGGCGTACCGGTGGACGAGCACACCTGGGCGGTGCCGTACCTGCCGATCGACCCGAAGGACCTGGGCCGCACCTACGAGGCGGTCATCCGGGTCAACTCGCAGTCCGGCAAGGGCGGCGTCGCGTACATCATGAAGAGCGAGCACCAACTGGACCTGCCGCGCCGGCTCCAGATCGAGTTCTCCGGGGTGGTGCAGCAGGTCACCGATCACGACGGCGGCGAGGTCGACCCGACCGCCATGTGGGAGATCTTCGCGACGCACTACCTGCTGGACCACCAGCCCGACCCGGCGGTCCGGCTGGCCGGCTACACGATCGGCACGGTGGACGGCAAGGTCGAGATCGAGGCCCAGGTCGGTGTGGGCGGCGAGCAGCGCTCGCTCGCCGCGGTCGGCAACGGCCCGATCGACGCGTACGTCAACGCGCTCCAGTCGGTCGGGGTGGGCGTACGGGTGCTCGACTACCACGAGCACGCGCTCTCCTCCGGTGGTGACGCGCAGGCCGCCGCGTACGTGGAGTGTGAGGTGGACGGCAGGACGGTCTGGGGTGTCGGCACCGACGCCAACATCGTCACCGCGTCGATCAAGGCGGTCACCAGCGCCGTCAACCGCGCCCGCCGCTGACCTGGGCGCGACACCCCCGAAGTGGCTTCCTACTTCGGGGGTGTCGCGGCGGGCAGTGAATGGCAGGGCTGGGACGGCGGGGCTTTCCGGGGCGGTCGGTGGACCAGCACCAGGGCCAGCAGCGCGCCGGCCACGAGCAGCCCTGCGCACCACTCCATCGCGCCCCGGAACGCGTCGGTCAGCTCGGCCTTCTGCTCGTACCCGCCGCCGGAGAGCCCGACGAGCAGCGGCAGCGCCGCCACCGCGAGCAGGCCGCCGGCGCGGGACGCGGCGTTGTTGAACCCGCTGGCCACACCGGAGAACCGGTCCTGCACGGCGGCCAGCACCGACGCGGTCAGCGGTGCCACCACCAGGGTCAACCCGATGCCGAAGAGCAGCACCCCGGGCAGCACGTCCCGCCAGTACGACGCGCCCGGTCCGACGCCGCGCAGCAGCAGCAGGCCGACCGCGGCGATCACCGGTCCGATGGCGAGCGGCAGCCGTGGGCCGATTCGGGCGGACAGCGCACCGGCCCGCGCGGACCCGACCAGGAGCAGCAGGGTCATCGGCAGCAACGCGATGCCGGTGCGGAAGGCCGACCACTCGACCACGTTCTGCAGGTAGACGGCGAAAAAGAAGGTGAAACCGCCGAGTGCTGCGTAGACGACGACGGTGAAGAGGTTCAGCACCGAGAAGAGTCGGCTGCTGAACAGCCCGGTGGGCAGCATCGCGGCGTCGCCACGTCGCCGTTCCAGCAGGACGAAGGCCACCGCGGAGAGCACCCCGACCACGGCGGCGACAAGCACCTCGGCGGAGTCGAACCCGCGGGCCGGCGCGTCGATCAGGGCGTAGGTGACGCCGGCGAGCGCGAGCGCTCCGAGCAGGGCTCCGGCGACGTCGAACCGCCGTCGGGTCGGCCCCCGTCCCTCGGTGCGGGAGGCGCTCTCGTCCCGGCTCTCCGGCACCCAGCGCAGGGCGGCCAGCAGCACCAGCACGGCGATCGGCAGGTTCAGGAAGAAGATCCAGCGCCAGGAGAGCGCGTCGATCAGCCAGCCCCCGATGAACGGGCCCAGCGCTGTGGACACCCCGGACAGCCCGGCCCAGGCACCGATCGCCCGGCCCCGGTCGTCCGGATGGAAGCTCGCCTGGAGCACCGACAGCGACCCGGGTGTGAGCAGCGCGCCACCGGCGCCCTGGAGGAATCGGGCCGCGATCAGCATGCCGGTGCCCTGGGCCAGCCCGCAGAGCACGGAGGCGGCGGTGAACCAGACAACGCCGATGAGGAAGATGCGTCGCCGGCCGAAGCGGTCGCCGAGCGCGCCGCCGAGCAGCACGAATGCTGCCAGCATCAGCAGATAGCCGTTGATGGTCCACTGGAGATCGGCCACGTTCGCGCCAAGGTCCTGCCCAAGTTTCGGCAGCGCCACGTTGACGACGGTGCTGTCGAGGAAGACCATGCCAGAGGCGAGTACGGCGGCGAGCAGCGTGCCCCGGCCGGCGGTGGTGCCCATCCGGAGGGCGGTCGCCGGTACGGATGCGGTCATCCCACCAATCTGCCTTGCATCATGTGGGAGACGCCACGAAACGCCGAAACCGTGCCCGGGTACTGTGCGCAATCGCCGGGAGCCCCCAAGCTGGAGAGGTGTCGTCTGTGCGTACCAGATCAGGACCGCGAGCGGCGGTGGCCGTGCTTGCCGCGGCGCTGGCGCTCGGCATGGCCGGTTGCGTCCCGCAGGATGAGCCGACCACACCGCCGTCGAGCGACGGCGGCGGCAACGCCGCGGAGCAGCTCAGCCAACTGACCGTCGCAACCGCCGGGTCGATGAAGGGCTACAGCCGGGAACGCTTTCCGCACTGGCGGGACACCGGCAAGAACTGCGATGTCCGGGACAGCATCCTCCAGCGCGACGGCAAGGACGTGAAGCTCTCCGGCTGCAACGTGGTCGGTGGGCGCTGGGAGAGCGTGTACGACGGTCGCAGCTTCTCGGATCCCTCCGACGTGGACATCGACCACATGGTGCCGTTGGCCAACGCGTGGCGCTCAGGTGCCGACGAGTGGGACAACGCGAAGCGCGGCGATTTCGCCAACGACACCACCCGTCCGCAGCTCTTCGCGGTTTCCGCCTCGTCGAACCGGGCAAAGGGTGACCAGGACCCGTCGCAGTGGAAGCCGGCAAACCGGTCCTACTGGTGCAAATACGCTCAGGACTGGGTGACGGTCAAGCACCACTGGAAGCTGACGGTGACCAGCGCCGAGAAGGCCGCCCTGACCGACATGTTGGAGGGCTGTTGAGTGGGGAGCTATTCGTGACCGCCGCCGAAGAGAGCGGCCCGGCCGCCGCCGGGATGACCGCCGACGGCACCGCCGAGACCCCTGCCGCCGTGCCGGGTGCCGGCATGGTGGCGGACTCGGGCGGCGCGGCCGGCCCGCAGGCCCGCACCACCGACATCGTGCCCGGCCCCGGCGGCGTGATGACCGACGAGGTCGGCGTCGTCACCGGTGATCTGACTCTGCGCACCGAGTACGCGGACGGCAAGGTCACCCTGCGGGTGCAGTACAAGGACGCGGACGAGTGGTACGCGGTGACCGGCACGTCGGTCACGCTGGCCGACCCGGCCGGGCTGGACGCGGTGCACGGCGTCGCCGTGGGGCTGCTGAACCGCCCCGAAGGCTGACGGCCGGCACCGCGTCCAGTCTCAGACGTACGAACCGGGCTCGGTGGGTGCGGAGACCACGCCTGGCGTGTCCCCCTCGCCCTCGGGCCGGACGATCTGCGCGCTGACCCCGTGGGGGCGCAGTTCCCCGCTGGCGATCTGCTCGGCGAAGTGACAGGCCACCCGGCTGGCGCCGATGTCCCGCAGCACCGGCCGTTCGTCGGCGCAGCGGGTGGGCTGCGCCCACGGGCAGCGGGTGTGGAAGCGGCAACCGGACGGCGGGTTGGCCGGCGACGGCAGGTCACCGGCGAGCAGGATCCGCTCCCGGCGGTCCTCCACGTCCGGGTCCGGCACCGGCACCGCCGACATCAGCGCCCGGGTGTACGGGTGCAGCGGCTCGGTGTAGAGCCGGTCGCTCGGTGCCTCCTCGACCAGCGCGCCCAGGTACATGACGCCGACCGTGTCGGAGATGTGCCGGACCACCGCGAGGTCGTGCGCGATCACCAGGTAGGTCAGCCCCAGGCTGTCCTGGAGTTCGTCCAGCAGGTTGACCACCTGGGCCTGGATCGACACGTCGAGCGCCGAGACCGGCTCGTCGGCGACGATCAGCTCCGGCCCGAGCACCAACGCGCGAGCGATGCCGATGCGCTGCCGCTGCCCGCCGGAGAACTCGTGCGGGTAACGGGACAGCGCCCAGCGCGGCAGCCCGACCGCGTCCAGGGTCTCGCCGATGATCCGTCGACGGTCGGTGCGGTCGGTGCCGATCCCGTGGGTCTGCAGGCCCTCGGTCAGGATCGACTCGACGTTCTGCCGGGGGTCGAGGCTGGACATCGGGTCCTGGAAGATCATCTGCATCCGGCGACGCATGCTGCGCAGCTTGCCGGGCGGCAGCGTCGTCAGCTCGACGCCGTCGAAACTGACCTCACCGGCGGTCGGCGGGGTGAGCTGGAGCAGCGCCCTGCCCAACGTGGACTTGCCGCAGCCGGACTCACCCACCAGGCCGTACGTCTTGCCTCGCGCGATGCTCAGGTCGACCCCGTCGACGGCCTTCACCTGGCCGACCACCCGGTCGAAGAGCACCCCCCGCTTGATCGGGAAGTGCACCTTCAGGTCGCGCACCTCGACGAGGATGTCGTTCTCACTCACGCTGTCTCCTCCTCGCGCGGGGCGGGCACCATGCCCGGCAGCGGCTCCGGGTTGACGCACCGGTAGCTCCGTCCGTCGTGCGCGTGCACCAGCTCCGGCGGCTCACCCACGCACTCGTCGATCCGCCGGGCGCAGCGCGGGGCGAAGGCGCATCCGTCCGGCCAGGGCAGCAGGTCGCGGACCGAACCGGCGATCGGGTTGAGCTTCTCGCCCCGCCCGGCGTCCAGGCGCGGCACCGAGCCGAGCAGACCCACCGTGTACGGGTGACGCGGCTGGCGGAACAGCGGACGACGGCGGGCCGTCTCCACCACCCGGCCGCCGTAGAGCACGTTGACGGTGTCGACCATGCCGGCCACCACACCGAGATCGTGCGTGATCATCAGCAGCGCGGTGCCGGAGTCCCGGACCAGCTCCTTGAGCAGCTCCAGGATCTGGGCCTGGATGGTGACGTCCAGCGCGGTGGTCGGCTCGTCGGCGATCAGCAGCCGAGGCTGGCAGGCCACCGCCATCGCGATGAGCGCACGCTGGCGCATCCCACCGGAGAGCTGGTGCGGATACTCCTTGAGCCGCCGCTTCGGGTCGGGGATGCCGACCCGGTCCAGCAGCGCCGCCGCCTCCTTCGCCGCGGCCTCGCCCTTCATCCCCCGGTGCCGGGTGAGCACCTCGGTCACCTGCAACCCGATCGGGATCACCGGGTTCAACGAGGACAGCGGATCCTGGAAGATCATCGCGATGTCGCGGCCCCGGATGTCCCGCCGCGACCGGTCGTCGAGCTGGAGCAGGTCCGTGCCGTCGAAGACGGCCTTGCCGCCGACCCGCAGGCCGGGCTGCTTGGGCAGCAGACCCATGATCGCGAGCGAGGTGACGCTCTTGCCGCAGCCGGACTCGCCGACCAGGCCGACCACCTCACCGGCGTCGACCGAGAAGGACACCCCGTCGACCGCGTGCACGGCCCGCTGGCCGCGCCGGGCGAACGTGACGGAGAGATCTTCAACTTCGAGCAGTGCCATTACTGGCCTTCCGTTCGCGACTGCGGGGCTCGCAAGCTCACTCCTCGCGCTTCACACATTCCGGGCCTACTTCCGCAGCTTCGGGTCGAGGGCCTCGCGCATCGCCTCACCCAGCAGGGTGAAGCCGAGCGCGGTGATGATGATCGCCACCGCCGGGTAGATCGCCAGTGACGGCCGGATGCCGAGGTACTGCTGCGCGTCGGCGAGCATGACCCCCCACTCCGGTACGGCGGTGTCCGGGTTGCCGAGGCCGAGGAAGGAGAGCGCAGCGGCCTCGATGATCGCGGTGGCCAGGGTCAGCGTGGCCTGCACGATCACCGGGGCGAGCGAGTTCGGCACCACGTGGGTCAGCGCGATCTTCGACTTCTTGACGCCGAGCGAGGTCGCCGCCAGCACGTAGTCGCTGTTGGCCTGGGAGATCATCGAGCCGCGCAGCAGCCGGGCGAACACCGGCACCGAGACCACACCGACCGCGATCATCACCGTGGTCAGGCTGGCCCCGAGCAGGGCGGCGATGCTCACCGCCAGCAGCAGGCTCGGCATCGCCAGCAGCATGTCGATGAAGCGCATCAGGGTGGTGTCGATCCACCGCCCCCACCGGCCACCGAGGCCGGCCGCGGCACCGGAGACGCCACCGATCAGCGCGCCGATCGCCAGACCGATCAGGGTGGAGACCACGCCGACCAGCAGGGTCTGCCGGGCGCCCACGATCATCCGGCTGAACTCGTCGCGGCCCTGGTGGTCGTAACCGAACCAGTGGTCGCCGGTCGGGCCGGGGATGACACCCGGCTTGATCAGCCCTTCCCGGATGCCGACCGTGTCCGTCGGCGCGTACGGCACGAGGAACGGTCCGATGACCGCGACCAGCACGAAGAGCGCCAGGATGACGGCGCCGACGATCGCGGCCGGGTTGCCACGCAGCCGGCGGAACGCCTCCTGCCAGAGGCTGACGCCCCGCTCGTCGTCACGGGCGGCCAGTTCGGAGAGCCGGTCGATCTTTTCGCGCTTCTTGCCTGGGCTGAGTGTCATCGCACCCTCACCCTCGGGTCGATGAAGCTGTAGGAGAGATCGACCAGGAGGTTCACCAGCACGTACACCACCGCGATGATCAGGATGAAGCCCATCAGCACCGGATAGTCGCGTTGGCCGATGGCCTCGGCGACGAACGCTCCGATGCCACTGAAGGCGAAGACGGTCTCGGTCAGCACTGCGCCGGAGAGCAGGCCGCCAGCGAGCAGACCGATCGAGGTGGCCACCGGCAGCATCGCGTTGCGCAGGACGTGCCGGCGACGGACCGTCTGCTCGGTCAGGCCCTTCGCCTCGGCGGTGCGCACGAAGTCCTCGTTGAGCACCTCCAGCACGCTCGCCCGGGTGATTCGGACGATGATCGCCAGCGGGATGCTGGCCAGCGCGATGGCGGGCAGCACGAGATGCCAGAGCGCGTCGGCGGCGGCGTCCCACTCGCGGGTCATCAGGCCGTCGAGGACGAAGAAGTTGGTGACCCGGGTCGCCTCGAGCGTCGGGTCCTGCCGGCCGCTGGACGGGAACCAGTGCAGGTTCTCCGAGAAGATCGCCTTGAGCACGTAGCCCAGGAAGAACACCGGGATGCAGATGCCGATCAGCGAACCGCCCACGGACGCGTGGTCCAGGAAACGGCCGCGACGGCGGGCGGCCAGGTAGCCCAGCGGGATACCGATGCCGATCGCGATGATCATCGCGGTGATGGTCAGCTCGACGGTGCCGGGGAAGCGCTCGATGAACTCCGTGGTGACCGCCCGCTTGGTGGAGGTCGAGGTGCCCAGGTCGAGCTTGATCATCCGCCGGACGAACCGGCCGTACTGCACCAGGATGGGCTCGTCGAGCCCCATGTTGCGGCGGATGGCGGCACGCATCTCGGGCGTGCCGCGCTCGCCGAGGATGGCGGTCTCGGGGCCGCCGGGGAGCCGGCGGAGCCAGATGAAGAGCAGAAGGGAGAGCCCGAACAGCGTGGGTATCAGCTGAAGCAGGCGCCTGACGATGAACCGGAACACGGCGGCCTCGAAGGGGTGCGGAGGGTTGCGGGCGGGCGCTGTGCGACAGCGCCCGCCCGCGTTCCTTGCGTCAGATCAGGACTTACTTGAACTCGGCGGTGGCGAAGCGCTCGTCGGTGAGCGGGCTCGCCTTGACGCCGGTCACGTCCTTGCCGAACACGATCGCCGGCGGCGAGTGCGAGATCGGCACACCGGGCAGGAACTCCATCACGGACTTGTTCAGGGCCTTGTACTTCTCGGTCCGGGCCGCGATGTCCGCGGTGGTGTCCGCGTCCTTGAACTGGTCGAACAGGGCCTTGTTGTTGAAGCCCCACTCGTCCTTCGGCCGGTCGAAGAAGGTGCCGATGAAGTTGTAGGCGTCGCCGTAGTCGCCGGTCCAGCCCAGGAAGTGGATGTCGTGCTTGCTACCCGAGGTGGTGGCGTTCAGGTAGTCCGGGCTCCACTTCAGCGGGATCCCCTCGACGGTGATGCCAACGGCCTTCAGGTCCGCCGAGAGCAACTCGAAGATGTCCTTCGGGTTCGGCATGTACGGCCGGGTGACCTCGGTCGGGTAGTGGAACTTCAGCGTCAGGTTCGACGCGCCGGCCTCGGCCAGCAGCGCCTTCGCCTTGGCCGGGTCGTAGGTGTACTTCGTGACGTCACCGTTCCAGCCCTCGACGGTGTCCGGCATGAAGTTGTCGGCGACCTTGGCACCCGGCGGCAGCTTGGACGTGACCAGCTGCTGACGGTTCAGGGCGTACGCGATGGCCTGCCGGACACGGATGTCGGCGAGCTTCGGGTTGCCCTTCTGGTTCATCGCCAGGTAGAGCACGTTGAACGCCGGGCGCGTGAGCATGTTGAAGCCCTCGCTCTTCAGCGGCTCGACGTCGGCCGGGCCAACCAGGTCGTAGCCCTGGATGTCGCCGGAGCGCAGCGCCTGCTTGCGGGCGTTCTCGTCCGAGATCGTCTTGAAGATCAGGGTCTTCAGCTTGGCCTTGGTGCCCGAGTAGTCCTCGTTGCGCTCCAGGGTCAGCGTCTTGTTGGCGACGTCCCAGGCCTTGAACTTGAACGGGCCGGTGCCGGTCGGGTGCGCCGTGGCGTACGCCGGGTACTTGATGTCCTCGGCGGTGCCGGCGACGTTGCTCGCGTCGAACTCCTGCAGCGCCTTCGGGCTGTGGATGGAGAACGAGGGAAGCATCAGCGCGGCCGGAACCTTGCTGGAGACCCGGGTGAACGCCAGGTCCACAGTGGTCGCGTCCTTGGCGGCGCACGACTTGAAGAGGCTCGGCGGGAGCTCCGCGTCCTCGTTCTTGGCGAAGCCGCCCATGACGTCCTGCCAGTACGCGGTCACGTCCGGGCTCTGCATGAGGCCCTTGGCGTTGTACCAGCGGTTGAAGTTGACGCAGACGGCCTCGGCGTTGAAGTCGGTGCCGTCGTGGAACTTCACGCCCGAGCGGAGCTTGAAGGTCCAGGTGGTGCCGGCGGCGTCCGGAGTCCAGGACTCGGCCAGGCCGGGGGTGACCTTGGTGCCACCCTCCTCCGGTCGGACCAGGGTCTCGAAGACCTGACGCGCCACACGCAGCGACTCACCGTCGCTGGCGAAGCTCGGGTCGAGCACCTTCGGGTCTCCGGCGACGCCGAAGACGAGGGTGTCCTTCTTGCTACCACCGGATTTGTCGTCGTCGCGGTTGCTCTCGGCGCAGCCTGCTACCGCGAGGGCCGCGACCGCGATGGCCGCGATCGCGACCTTCGGCCTGGGTGCACGCATGTGTGCTTCACCTCGTCCTTGGGGGTACGGACAACGTGGTGACAGGGGTCACCGATGGCGGTGACCATAGCTCCCGATGCGTCCACCCGGAAACCGCTGAGTGGACGGTTGGTATCGGATCGTGCCTCAACCGCCGCTTGACATTCGATTCTTAGGTAAACAGCGGCAAAAACCGATCAATCAGCACCCGCGATGCCAAACTGTTACGTCGAACAGCCCCGATGAGGGCACAGGTGTCAGATCATTTCCGGGCACGGACGCAGCGGTGGCCGGCACCCACACGGGGTGCCGGCCACCGGCCGTACGTCAGGGAATCAGACCGCGCGGCGCCCCTCGAAGGCCCGACCGAGGGTGATCTCGTCGGCGTACTCCAGATCGCCGCCGACCGGCAGCCCGCTGGCCAGCCGGGTCACCGAGATGCCCATCGGCTTCACCATCAACGCCAGGTAGGTGGCGGTCGCCTCGCCCTCGGTGTTCGGATCCGTGGCCAGGATCAACTCCCGCACACCGCCGCCACCGAGCCGGATCATCAGCTCCCGGATGCGCAGGTTGTCCGGGCCGATCCCCTCCAGCGGATTGATCGCGCCACCCAGCACGTGGTAGCGACCGCGGAACTCACCCGTCCGCTCGACGGCCACCACGTCCTTGGGCTCCTCCACCACGCACAGCACCTCGTCGGTGCGGCGCGGGTCGCGGCAGATCCGGCACTGCTCGGACTCGGCCACGTTGTAGCAGGTCGTGCAGAACCGCACCAGCTCCTTGACCTTGCGCAGCGCGCCGGCCAGCCGGTTGACGTCGGCCGGATCCGCCGAGAGGACGTAAAACGCGATCCGCTGAGCGCTCTTCGGGCCCACGCCCGGCAGCCGCCCCAGCTCGTCGATCAGATCCTGGATGGCACCTTCGTACATCTGCCGGCTCAGAAACCGGGCAGGCCGAGGCCGCCCATGCCGCCGGCGACCGGGCCCATCTTGCGCTCGGTCAGCTCCCGGGCCGCCTCGGCGGCGTTGTGCACGGCCGCGACGACCAGATCCTCCAGCGTCTCCACGTCGTCCGGGTCGACGGCCTTCGGGTCGATCTTGATGGCCTTCAACTCACCGGAGCCGGAGACCGTCGCGGTGACCAGCCCGCCGCCGGCGGTGCCGGTCAGCTCGGCCTCGGCCAGCTCGGCCTGGGCGGCGGCGATCTGCTGCTGCATCTTCTGCGCCTGCTTCAGCATCTGCTGCATGTTCGGCTGTCCACCTGGGCGCACGGGATGGCTCCTTCTCGCACTCGTCTGCTCGACCGCCGCTCAGCCTATCCGCTGGGACCGACCTCGCCCCGCCCGGTGCGTCCGCCCACGCCGAGCCTTCGGGTACGGCTACCCCTACCCCGAACCGGCCATCTGCTGGTAGTGCGCCCATACCCGTCGCACTGGTCTGCTCGTGGCATGAACCTCAACCGCACCGGCCGGGTCGGCGCACTGTGCTGGCTCGCGGCCGCGCCCATCTTCCTCGTCGCCAGCCTGATCACCGGGCTGCGGTGGCGCGAGCCCCCCTACAGCTGGGCCACCCACAACATCAGCGACCTCGGCAACGCCCACTGCGGCATCTGGGACACCACCCGCCCCCGCTACGTCTGCTCACCGTGGCACCCACTGATGAACACCGCGACACTGGCCACCGCCGTCCTGCTCGCCGCCGGGCTCCTGCTGACCTGGCGGATCCTCGGTCACGGTCCGATGGTGCGCACGGCCCAGACACTCCTGCTGCTGGCCACCGGTGGATACGCCCTCGTGGCCCTCTACCCGGCCGACATCGACGAGAACCTGCACGTCCTCGGCGCAGTCCTGATCATGGGGATAGGCAACATCGGCCTGCTCCTCGCCGGCTTCGCACCCCGCAGCACGACGCTCGGCCGGTGGCGACGACTCACCCTCACCGCCGGGCTCATCGCGCTGGCCGGAACGACCCTGTTCGCCGCCCAGCAAGGCCTGGGGATCGGGGTAGGCGGTATGGAACGGGTAGCTGTGCTTCCGTTCCCTCTCTGGGCCTGCTCCCTGGGAGTCCTGCTGGCCGAACCTCCTCCCCTGCGCGATCTTGCACTTTCTGCCTCGACATAAGGGGGCATTCTGCGCAAGGCGACACCCGAAACTGCAAGATCGCCGAGCCGGGGACGCGTTGTCAGCGGGCGTCGACCTCGTTGATCTTCTCGGCGCCGAAGGTTTCCCGGAGCAGCCGTACCGCCTGCTCCTCGCTGGACTCCCGTGCGGTCTTCTCGTCGATGATCTCGTCCAACGGCTCGTCGCCCGGGTCGAACCCCTCGAAGGCCGGGGCCGCAGCCGGTGCCGCGCCGCCGGGTCGGCCGGCCCGCGCTGGGCCGTCGAAGTCCGGGTCGTAGGGCGGCTCGCCCGCCCATTCGGCGTCCGCGACCGGCCGGGCTGCCGCTCCGGTACGCGCACCGCGCCCCGCCGCCGCCGCGCGAGCCGCGGCGATGGCGCTGCTCACCGGCGCACCACCGGCTGTCGCCGGCTGCCGGGCCGCCGGTGTCGGGTTACCCCGCCCGCCCGGCTTACCGCCACCGGCCGCTGACCCGGAACCGCCCGAACCTTCCGGCCCGGTGCCGTTCGCGCCACCACCGTTGGTGCCGCTGCCGTTCCCGGCGTTCCCGCTCCCGGGGTTGCCGTTCGCGCCGCTCGACGCCGATGCGGAGTGCGGGCTCGACTCGTTTCCGGCCGACGCGCCGCCAGGTCGGGCGGCCTCCGGCCAGTCCTCGTCATCCTTAGCCTCGGCGGCGAGGGCGCCGCCGCCGGGGCGGGCCGCCTCCGGCCAGTCGCCGTCGTCGTCCGCCGGGGCGGAGGGCGCTGCGCCCTGCCCACCAGCACCGTGACCAGCGGAACCCGCACCGACACCGCCACGCGAAGCCGAGCCGGGGCCGGTCGGGTTCGCTGCGGCCGGCGAGGCGTTCGTCGGACCGGCGGCGGTCGGGGCGTTGGGTCCCACAGTCCCCCGCCCGGCGGCGTTCGCACCTGGCGCTGCGGTCGAGCCAGGCGCACCGTTCGAGCCAGGTGCGGGGTTCGAGCCGGACGCGGCGTTGGACCCAGGCGCTGCGTTCGAACCAGGCGCACCGTTCGAACCAGGCGCGGCGTTCGAGCCAGACGCGGCGTTGGACCCAGGCGCTGCGGTCGAGCCAGGCGCACCGTTCGAACCAGGCGCGGCGTTCGAGCCGGACGCGGCGTTGGACCCAGGCGCTGCGTTCGAACCAGGCGCACCGTTCGAACCAGGCGCGGGGTTCGAGCCGGACACGGCGTTCGAGCCAGGCGCGGGGTTCGAGGCTGGCGCGGGGTTCGAGGCTGGCGCGGGGTTCGAGGCTGGCGCGGGGTTCGTGCTCGGCCCCGGCGGCGCGCTCGTCGGGCCGGCGGCAGTCGGGGGCGCGGCGGCGGGCGCGTCGGGGCGGGCCGGTGCGGTCTGCTGTGTGCGCGGTGAGCCGGACAGCGATACGCCACCGCGCTCGCCGGCCACCTCGCACCGGATCTGCCAGCGCCCGCCCAACTCCTCGTAGAGCGCGTCGGTGAGCACGGCCGCGTGGTCGGCCATCATCTTGGCCAGCACTGTGGACTTCACCGTCAGCACCAGCATGTCGCCGTCGAGTTCGCGGACGACCGCGTCGCGCATCAGGGCGGCGATCCGCTTGTTGGTCCGGTTGACCTTGCCGACCACGTCGGGCCAGACGCGGCGGACCGCGACCGCGTCCAGCGCGGCGGGCGGCGCTCCGGGTCGGGGCGGCGCGGGCGTGGCCGGGTCGGGAAGCACCGCCGACGGTGGCACCACGCGACGCGGGGCCGGCCCGGCGGGTGAGACGGACCCGGCCTGGTCAGCGGGGGCCGACCCGGTCGACGCGCCGGGAGAGACCGGGATCGGCGAGTCGGCCGCCACGACGTACGAGGTAGGTGCACCGGAGGTCGGAGCGTGCGTGGCGGGTGCCCCGGTGACCGAAGCAGCCGGGGCGGGAGCGCCCGCAGCGCTCTGGGTCGGGGACGCTGCCGGGTCGACCGCCCACGGCGGTGCGGAGGTCGGGGCGTTCGCGGGTGCCGGGGTGGCGGCAGCCGGGACCGGGGTGGCTTGCTGTGGGCGTACCCCTGGGTGGTTGGTCGGCGCGGAGCCGGCGGCGGCCGACGGCGCGTCGGTGCCGCCCAGGGTGAGCCGGCGTTCCATCCGCTCCAGGCGCTGGAGCAGGCCGCCGGTGGAGTCGTCCGCGCCGGGCAGCAGCATCCGGGCGCAGATCAGCTCCAGCAGCAGGCGGGGCGCTGTGGTGCCGCGCATCTCGACCAGCCCGTTGTGCACGATGTCTGCGCAACGGGACAGCGTGGCCGAGCCGAGCTGCGACGCCTGGGCTGCCATCCGCTCGATCTGGTCGGCCGGGCCGTCGATCAGACCCTTCGCGGCGGCGTCCGGCACCTGCTGGATGACGATCAGGTCGCGGAGTCGCTCCAGCAGGTCGGAGGCGAACCGGCGCATGTCGTGCCCGGCCTCGGCGACCCGGTCGACGGTGGCGTACGCGGCCGCGCCGTCACCGGCGGCCAGCGCGTCGCACATCTCGTCGATCAGCGCCGAGTCGGTGACACCGAGCAGCGCGACGGCCCGCGCGTAGCTGACCCCCTCCGCGCCGGCGCCGGCGATGAGCTGGTCGAGCACGGAGAGGCTGTCCCGCATGCTGCCGCCACCGGCGCGGACGACCAGCGGAAAGACCGCCGGCTCGACGGCGACGCCCTCGGCCTGGGTGAGCTGCTCCAGGTACGGGCGGACCACCTTCGGCGGAAACAGCCGGAACGGGTAGTGGTGGGTCCGCGACCGGATCGTGCCGAGGACCTTCTCCGGCTCGGTGGTGGCGAAGATGAACTTGACGTACTCCGGGGGCTCCTCGACCAGCTTGAGCAGGGCGTTGAAGCCCTGGGTCGAGACCATGTGCGCCTCGTCGATGATGTAGATCTTGAAGCGGCTGCTGGCCGGCGCGAAGAAGGCGCGCTCGCGCAGCTCGCGGGCGTCGTCGACACCGCCGTGGCTGGCCGCGTCGATCTCGATCACGTCGATCGACCCGGTGCCGTCGGTGGCCAGCGAGCGGCAGGACTCACACTTGCCGCACGGCTCGGGGGTGGGGCCCTGCTCACAGTTGAGCGAGCGGGCCATGATCCGGGCGCTGGTGGTCTTGCCGCAGCCACGGGGGCCGGAGAAGAGGTAGGCGTGGTTGAGCCGTCCGCTGCGCAGCGCCTGCGACAGCGGCTCGGTCACGTGCTCCTGACCGATGACCTCAGCGAAGGTACGCGGCCGGTACTTGCGGTAGAGCGCCAGCGTCACTCGTCCCGCCTCCTCTCGACCGAGCCATTCTGCGCCGGTCGGGCGCGGGTGACCACCCACCACCCCGGGGCGCCTGGGCCTTCGGGCTTGATCGACTCGGCTATCGGCCTTGATCGACTCGGCTTCCTGGAAACCGCGGTGTCCGCGTGGCCGGGACACCGCGACATCACGGATGCCGAGTGGATCAACCGCCCACAGACAAAAAGGCCTCCCGTGCACCCGGCAGAGCTCGCTTATCCTTGCTGCCTTCCGGCCCTGGGGAGGTTCACGAGATACCGCCGCACGGGAGGTGACGCCCAGCCTACCCGACCGCCCGTCGATCTTCAGGGGGTGGTGGGGTGGCCCGCCCGACACGGGCCTGTATCCTGGCTCGCGGAGGATTCGCCTAGAGGCCTAGGGCGCACGCTTGGAAAGCGTGTTGGGTTTACACCCTCACGAGTTCGAATCTCGTATCCTCCGCTCGCCTGAGCAGCACGAACGACAGGGCCGGCCCTAACGGGGACCGGCCCTGAGTCGTCTGCGCGGTCGCTCCCGTCTCAGTTGTCGTCTCACTTGACCTGTTCCGGCCGGTCTACCGGCGGCCCGTCGCAGGGGCAATCGCGCCTGTGGTGGCGGACGTGAGCCGCTGCTCGTCGTTCAGTGCTGGGGCCGGCTTGGGGTTTTGCCAGTCATGAGTTGGTGAGTGTCGGTTGCGGCCCGAGTGACTTCATGCCATCTGGGATGGGTGAGGTAGTCATCGTCGGGGGCGGTGGGTCCGAGTGCGCCAAGGATGGCGAGCAAGGGTTCGAGCGTCGCAATGATCGCTTCGGCCTCGCTGGTATCGGCGAGGATAGTTCCGATGTCGTCGCGGGGGTCGTGGCCGTCCCAGAACGTGTCGTCAATGAGCCAGTGCACGGCATCGGTCAGGCCCGGCCACGACGCAATGCCGTGGGGTTGCAGGGTCGCAAGGACGGACAGGGCATTGGTGATGTCGGCCCTGCGGTCGGGCCAGGTGATGGCGATCATGGTTGCCAGCTCCTGCTCCACTCAATGGGACGCGTCCCCGCTGCGACCTTCGGCACCCCTCGCGGCCGAGACTGGCGCAAACGCCCGACCGCCGACCGACATGGCCGGCTGCGGCCCGGCACCTCGACTTCGTCGAGATCTTGGACAGTTTCCGTTCGCACGGCGGGCTCAACCGGTGGTTGCAACACCGAGTAGCTGGGTCATCTTCTCACCTGGGGTGGCCCAGCCCAGGGTCATGCGGGGACGGTCGTTGAGTTCGTCGGCGACGTGGTCGAGGCCGGCCTGGTC
>NZ_QGSY01000012.1 GCF_003857035.1 Micromonospora arida | reverse complement strand
GGCGCGTACTCCCCGGCCGGCCGGAGCCACCGACGGCCCGATCCCTGCCGACCAGCCCGCGCCCGGTGCTGGCCCGGCTGCCAAGCCCGCGCCCGACGCCGGCCCGGCTGCCGAGACCGTGCCCGGCGTTGGGTCGGTCGACCAGACCGCGCCCGGCGCCGGGCTGGCCGCGTCGGATGGCGAGCCGATCGCGGACCCGCCGGGCCGCGATGGCCGGAGCGACCACGACGGGGGTACGGCCTGATGCCGCTCTGGGTGGAGTTGGTGCTCCGGATCGGCGGTGTGGTGGTCGCGTTCCTCACCCTGCCGTTGCTTGTCGGCCAGGCCGAGCACAAGGTGATGGCGCACATGCAGGGTCGGCTCGGCCCGATGTACGCGGGCGGCTTCCACGGCTGGGCGCAGCTGGTGGCCGACGGGGTCAAGTTCGTGCAGAAGGAGGACATCACCCCGCGCGAGGCGGACCGGGCGGTGTTCCGGTTGGCGCCGGCGGTGGCCCTGGTGCCCTACCTGCTGGTGTTGCTCGTCATTCCGCTCGGTCCGAACGACCTGGTCGGGCAACCGTTGGACATCGGCCTCTTCTTCGTGCTGGCCGTGGTCGGCGTCGGAGTGGTGGCGGTGCTGATGTCGGCGTGGGCGTCGGCCAACAAGTACAGCCTGCTGGGCGGGTTGCGCGGGGCGGCCCAGTTGCTCGGTTACGAGCTGCCGCTGGTGCTGGCCGCCGCGTCGGTGGCGATGGCGGCCGGCACGCTCAGCCTGTCGGGCATCGTCGAGGCGTGGCAGCCGTGGTGGCTGCTCTGGCAGGCACCCGCGATGATCATCTTTTTCGTCGCCGGGCTGGCCGAGATCCGTCGGCCACCGTTCGACATGCCGGTGGCCGACTCGGAGCTGGTCTTCGGCTACATGACCGAGTACACGGGTCTGCGGTTCGCGTTCTTCCTACTCGCCGAGTACGTCGGCATCGTGGTGATCGCCGCGCTGACCACTGTGTTGTTCCTGGGCGGTTGGCAGGGCCCGTTCGCCGACGACCAACTGGGCTGGCTCTGGACGCTACTCAAGATCTTCGCGGTGTCCTTCGTGATCATCTGGCTCCGGGTGTCCTACCCCCGGCTACGCGAGGACCAACTGCAACGCCTCTGCTGGCTGGTGCTGGTCCCCGCGTCCCTGGCCCAACTGGTCCTCACGGCGGCCGTCCGCATCGCCCTGTAGACGGCGGCCCCACGGGGTCGGCTCGGGTGCCGGCGGAGTATCCGCCAGCGCGACGCTCTCGAGCTGGGTCCGCGCGGGCGCTGGTCGAGTTGGTCCAGGAAGACGCTTTCGAGCTGATGTCGTAAACGAATCGGTGGCCGGCCAGCCGGCCCCGCCGCAGCCGAGATCACACCTGATGTCACAAACTGTTCAGCTCGAAAGCGTCTTCCTGGAC
>NZ_QGSY01000326.1 GCF_003857035.1 Micromonospora arida | reverse complement strand
GACCAGGCCGGCCTCGACCACGTCGCCGACGAACTCAACGACCGTCCCCGCATGACCCTGGGCTGGGCCACCCCAGGTGAGAAGATGACCCAGCTACTCGGTGTTGCAACCACCGGTTGAGCCCGCCATACGAACGGAAAGTGTCCAAGATCTACCGTGCGAGCCTCTCCCACGCCACTACCGGGGGCGACAGCGCGAGGAACGGCGGCGCCGCCCGCAACACGCGGCGCGGCCCGCAACACGCGGCGCGGCCCGCAACACGCGGCGCGGCCCGCAACACGCGGCGCGGGTGGGTGTGGTGTGCCGGGCCGGCTTTGGAGCTGATGCCGTAAACGATTCATCCACCGAGCCGGGTGCCGGAGGCCGGATGCCGGATGCCGGGCCGGGGGCGGGCGCAGGATGCCAGGCACCTGGGCGCCGGGCGCCAGGCGCCGGGCCAATCCGATGCCGAGGTCTGATTCGTCAACGGGGTCTAATTCGTTGGCGAAGTCTGCTTCGTGGCCACAACCGATTCGTTTGCGACATCAGCTCCAAAGGCGTTCTGTGACAGATGCCGAGGCCGCACGGACGCCACGTGACGGATCGCTAAATGCCACGCGACGGATCGGCCGGACGCCACGCGACGGGTCGGCTGGACGCCCGCGGATCGGCCCGACGTCGACAGGCCGGCCGGGCGGGGACATCGCCGGCACTAGCCTGGGTGGCGACGGGTTCATCGACCACGAAGGACCAAGGGGACGAATGGCGTACGTGCTGCTGGGGATCGCCATCCTCGCCGAGGTGGTGGCGACCAGCCTGATCAAGAGCACCGCTGGGTTCAGTCGGCTCTGGCCGACGGTGGCGTGCCTCGGCGGCTATGCGCTGGCGTTCCTCCTGCTGGCCCAGGCCGTCAAGGAGATTCCCGTGGGGGTGGCGTACGCCCTCTGGTCGGGTCTGGGCACCGCGGCCATCGTGGCGATCGGGGCGGTCTTCCTGGGGGAGTCGGTGGGGCTCGCCAAGCTCACCGGCATCGCACTGATCATTGCCGGGGTGGTCATCGTGAACCTGGCCGGCGAGCACTGACCAGGGCGGTTTCCGATGGCCGGGTCCGGCGCGGACCCGGCCACCGGTCCGACGGTCAGCTCGCCGTGCAGCTCACCACCGGCAGGCTGTTGGTGCCGGTCCAACTGCCGAGGAAGCCGAAGCTGGCACTGGCCCCGGCCGCCAGCCGTCCGTTGTAGTCCGTGTTGCGGGCGGTCACCGTGGCTCCGCTGCTGGTGAGGGCCACATTCCAGGACTGGGTGACGCGCTGGCCGTTGGCGAAGGTCCACCCGGCGGTCCAGCCGGTGATCGCCCTCGTGCCGGCGGTCACCCGTACCTCACCCTGGAAGCCGCCCTGCCACTGGTTGGTCACCGTGTACGTCGCCGTGCAGCCACCGTTCGGCGGGGGCGTCGTCGGGGGTGGCGTCGTGGGGGG
>NZ_QGSY01000013.1 GCF_003857035.1 Micromonospora arida | reverse complement strand
CTCGACGTTTGGTCCGCTTCGCTCGCCTTTGACCCTGCACAAAGTGCAAGATCGCGGCAGCTACGTTGGGTGGGTCAGGCCGTGCCGGTCAGTTCCAGGTAGCCGCGGTGGGCGGCGACCAGGGCCGGGCGGGCTCCGAAGGGCGCCTCGGCGGCCACCCGCTCCGGCGGGGCGCTGCTGGTGTGCGCGGCCCGGATCAGCCAGGCCAGCTTCGCCAGCTCCGCGTGCTGGGCCCGGACGAAGTCGACGTCCACCGGGTCGCCGTGGCCCGGGATCACCACCGTGCGCGCGGTGGTCAGTCGCAGCAGGTCCGCGACCGCGTCCGGCCACTGCAAGGGGTACGAGTCCTCGAAGGCGGGCGGGCCGCTCTGCTCCACCAGGTCCCCGGCCACCAGCACGTCGGCGTCCGGCACGTGCACCACCAGGTCGGCCTCGGTGTGCCCCCGCCCCGGGTGGCGCAGCAGCACCCGTCGACCGCCCAGGTAGAGGGCCGTCTCGAGGTGCACGGTGTGCGTGGGGGCGAGCAGCGGGGTGTCGGCCAGCTCGGCGGCGAGCGCCGGGTGCTCCGTGCGCAACTCCTCGTACGCCTCCCGGCGCAGCCGCTCCGGCTCCTCGCGGAGGGCGGTGGCGGCCAGTTCGTGCGCGTACACCGGGCGGGGTGGGTCGCCGGCCAGGACGGCGTTGCCGAAGCAGTGGTCGTAGTGGTGGTGGGTGTTGACCAGCGTCAACGGACGGTCGGTGACCGCCCGCACGGCCGTGGCCAGCTCGGTGGCCTGGGCGGCCGAGGAGAGCGTGTCCACCAGTAGCGCCTCGTCGTCGCCGACGACCAGTGTGACGTTGACCCGCAGCAGCGGCTCGGCCAGCACGTGCACCCGGTCGGCGACCTCGACGAAACCGGCGTTCACGACGCCCGCCCGGCGCGTTCGACGAAGCGCCCCCGGTCGACCAGGATCCGGTCCACCCGGCCCCGGGCCACCGTCTGGTCGCCGTCGCTGACCGTGACCTCGAACGACAGCCGGCGACCGTCGACGGTCGCCAGCAGCGCCTGCGCGCGGACCGTCCGGCCGACCACGGTCGGCGCGAGGTGCTCCAACTCGACCCGGGTGCCCACTGTCGTCGAACCGGGCGGCATCCCGGTCGCCGTCGCCGCGACGGTGGCCGCCTCGGCCAGCGCCAGCACCCGGGGAGTGCCGAGCACCGGTACGTCCCCGGAACCGACCGCCTGGGCGGTGTCCGCGTCGGTGACGGTCAACTCGACCTGGGCGGTCAGACCCGGCGCGAAGGCGGGCTCGGGCTGCTCCTGCATGGTCGTCAGCCTAGGTGCTCGCCGGACGCGTCGAGCACGCGCCCGACGATCCGGGCGCGGCCATCCCCGACGGTCAGCGGGTGGTCCCCGTCGGTCGATGCCGTCCCCGTCGTTAACCTTGACCCCGATGGCCGTCGTGACTGACCCCCAGCCCCCCGCCCGGAC
>NZ_QGSY01000287.1 GCF_003857035.1 Micromonospora arida | reverse complement strand
GGCGTGGCGGTCGGACGGGAGTGTGGAGTTCCTGGGTCGGTTGGATGCGCAGGTGAAGTTGCGTGGTGTGCGGGTGGAGTTGGGTGAGGTGGAGTCGGCGTTGCGGTCCTGTGTGGGTGTGCGGGATGCGGTGGCGTCGGTGGTGGAGGTGGGTGGTCGGCGGGTGTTGGCCGGTTTTGTGGTGCCGGTGGGTTCGGGTGTTGATGTGGTGGGTGTTCGGGAGGTGTTGCGGGGGGTTTTGCCGGAGGTGTTGGTGCCTTCGGTGGTGATGGTGGTTGATGTGGTGCCGGTGGATCCGAATGGGAAGGTGGATCGGCGTCAGTTGCCGGTGCCGGTGCTCGGTGATGAGTCGGTGTTTGTGGCGCCGGTGTCGGTGGTGGAGCGCGCGGTGGCTGCGGTGTGGGCGCGGGTGTTGGGTGTTGACGTTGTTGGTGTCGAGTCGAGTTTCTTTGATCTCGGTGGTGATTCGATGCTGGCGGTGTCGTTGGTGGGTGCGTTGCGGGCGGCGGGTTATCCGACGAGTGTCCGTGATGTTTTCGCTTACCGGACCGTGCGTGGGCTCGCGGCCAGTTTCGGCGAGGGCGTTGACGAGTGGGAGCCGGTGGCGCCGTTCGCGTTGCTGTCCGACGCGGACCGGGCTGCTCTGCCGGACGGCCTCACCGACGCCTACCCGGCCACGCAGGCCCAGGTGGGCATGGCGGTGGAGATCGCCAAGGACGAGAGCGCCGCGCCGTACCACATCGTGCACACCATGCGCGTGGACGACGAACTGCCCTTCGACGTCGAGCCGCTGCGCGCCACCCTCGCCGAGCTGGTCGCCCGGCACGACACGCTGCGCACCTCGATCGACCTGACCGGCTACTCGGTGCCGATGCAGCTCGTGCACGCCGAGGCGCAGGTGCCGGTCGCGGTCCACGCCGAGGCGACCGGCCACTCCGCGTACGTCGCCGCCGAGCGTGACCGGCCGTTCGACCTCGCGACGCCGCCGCCGCTGCTACGGGTGGCCGTCCACCGCGAGGACGACCCGGCCTGGTGGCTCACCGTCTCGGTCAGCCACCTGATCACCGGCGGCTGGGACCTCAACCTCCTGCTGGCCGACCTGCGCGACGGCTACCACCGGCGGCGGCGCGGCGAGCAGCCGACGCCCGCCGAACCGGTGGCCGTCCGGTACGCGGACTTCGTGGCCGCCGAACTCTCGGCGCTCGACTCCGAGGCCGACGCCGCCTACTGGCGCGAGGTCGTGACCGGTACGCCGAAGCTCACCCTGCCGGGCACCCCGGCGACCGACTCCGGCCCGCGGCAGGTGTGCCGCACCGAGGTGGACATCGCCGACCTGGACGGTGCGCTGCGCGGGCTCGCCAGCAGCCTCGGCGTACCCGTCAAGGCTGTTCTGCATGCGGCTCATTTGAAGGTGATGAGTCAGTTGACTGATGAGCGGCGTTTTTACACGGGGTTGGTGTGTGATGCGCGGCCGGAGGTGCGGGGTGCGGAGCGTGTGCATGGGATG
>NZ_QGSY01000014.1 GCF_003857035.1 Micromonospora arida | reverse complement strand
GGCGGCAACGACGGGCCTTCGTCGTCGGTGGGGCACTCTTCGCGATCGCCGTCGTCATGTTGCTGGCCGCCTGGCGCAGCACCGGCTTCCTCAGCGACCTGCTGCTCAACCTCGGGGCCAGCGTGGTCCTCGCGGCCATCTCGTACGTCATCTTCGACCCGTTGTTCGAGGAGGCCCGCAAGGCGCGGGTGCAGGAGCACCTCAGCTTCGACCAGCAGGCGTTCGTGACACGGCTGCACCGCTCCGGGCGTCGGGTGCGCATCCTCGACACCTGGACGATCCTGCTGGAGCAACGGCACCGGGAGGAGACGCTGAGCGCGGTGCGAGCGGCGCTGGCCAACGGCGCCCAGGTGCAGTTGCTCCTGCTCGACCCCGACTGCACCGCCGCCCAGCAACGCTCCGAGGAGCTGGAACGGCAACGGGTGGACGTGCCCCGGCAGATCCGCACCAACCTGCGCCACCTGGCCTCGTTCGCCGAGGCGCTCGACTCGCGGCTGCGCCACCGCCTACAGGTCCGGCTCTACGACGCGTCCCCGTCGATCCAGCTCTACCAGTGGGACGGGCGGGCGCTGATCTCGTTCTTCCCGATCGGGAAGTTGTCGTTCAACGTGCCGCAGCTCGAGGTGGACATGGACAGCCCGTGGGGCGGGTTCGTGCACGCCCGGTTCGAGGAGCTGTGGGAGCACGAGCAGGCCACCCTCGACCTGGAGCGATACTGGTCGGTCACGGTCACGCTGCGCCACGACGAGTCGGACGTGGTCGAGGTTCGCGTGCCGTTCGTGACGGTGGACGGGCAGCACTACGTCGACTGCCGGGGGTTCCGGGTGACCGGGCCGCTGACGGTGCGAGCCGTGCTGCCGCCCCGCGCGCCCGGGGCGGCGCCCGGCGTGTTCGCCCTGGCCGAGCCCGCCGACGGGGACCGCACCCCGGTCGCCGTGGTGAAACGGCACTTCGACCAGAAGTACGGGCACGACGACGGCGAGCGGGACGTCCGCCGACTGGTGCCGCCACCGGGCGATGCCCGTGCCCCGGCGCCCCGCACCGCGACGACCGGCGACACGCACGCACGGTGACCCCCGACCGACCCCGGGGTTCGGCACAGGAAACAATGGTGGTCCACCCTGATCGCCAGGAGGACCGTCGGCGTGTCGCACCGCACCGCACCGCCGTCCGGGGCGGCGCAGCTGCGCGCCGACTGCGGACGTTGCTTCGGGCTGTGCTGCGTGGTGCCCGCCTTCGCCGCGTCCGCGGACTTCGCCATCGACAAGCCGGCCGGCTCGCCCTGCCCCAACCTG
>NZ_QGSY01000015.1 GCF_003857035.1 Micromonospora arida | reverse complement strand
GACGGCACGCTGTCGATCGGCCAGCTGACCGCGTTCCTCTTCCTGGTGACGCTCTTCATCCAGCCGGTGCAGATCGCCACCGAGGTGCTCAACGAGGCGCAGAACGCGATCGCCGGCTGGCGGCGGGTGCTGGACGTGCTGGACGTCGCCCCGGACGTGGCCGACCCGGGGGAGCAGGGGCGGGAGCTGCCGGGCGGGCCGCTGGACATCCGGTTCTCCGGTGTGCGGTTCGCCTATCCGGGTGGTCCGCCGGTGCTGCACGACATCGACCTGGAGATCCCGGCGAAGAGCCGGGTGGCGGTGGTCGGTGAGACTGGCAGCGGCAAGACCACGTTCGCCAAGTTGCTGACCCGGCTGATGGACCCGTCGAACGGGGCTGTGCTGCTGTCCGGGGTGCCGCTGACCGACGTCCGGTTCGACTCGTTGCGCTCGCGCGTGGTGATGGTGCCGCAGGACGGGTTCCTCTTCGACGCGACGGTGGGGGACAACGTCCGGTTCGCCCGGCCGGAGTTGACCGACGAGCAGTTGAGCGCCGCCTTCACCGAGCTGGGCCTGTCGGACTGGCTGGAGGGTCTGCCGGCGGGCCTGGACACTCCGGTCGGGGAGCGCGGCGAGGCGCTCAGCGTCGGGGAGCGGCAGCTTGTCGCGTTGGCCCGCGCGTACGTGGCCGACCCGGACCTGCTGGTGCTCGACGAGGCGACCAGCGCGGTGGACCCGGCGACGGAGGTGCGGTTGCAACGCACGCTGGACGCCGTCACCCGGGGCCGGACCACCCTCGCCATCGCGCACCGGCTCTCCACGGCGCAGGCCGCCGACGAGGTGATCGTGGTGGACCGGGGCCGGGTGGTGCAGCGCGGCCCGCACGACGAGCTGGTTCGCGACGCCGACTCGGTCTACGGCCTGCTCTACGCCTCCTGGCTGGAGCAGACCCGGTGAGGTGCGGCGGTGTGGTGGACGCCGACGGGCGGGTGCTCTAGGCTCCGGGTTAGGTAAGCCTAACCTCAGAAGGAGGTCGCGCCCATGCGGCCCAACTCCGCCGAGATCGTCCGTACCCTCGTCGCCGGCCGCCTGCCCGGCCTCGTGCACCTGGCCCACCGGCCGGGCCCGCACCACGCCCGGCACGTCACCGACTCGGACGGGCGGGTGCTGCTGCTGGTGCCGGTGGCCAGCCACCTGGCCGCCGCCCTGCAACCGGCCGCCGGGGTCAGCGACGTCGCGGTGGTGCTCGACGTGCTGGACCTGCCGCCCGCCGCCGGCGCGCCCGGCCTGGGTCGCGCCTGGGTGTCCGGCTGGGCGGCCGAGCTGCGCGGCGACGAGGCCCGCCACGCGGCGGTCGAGTTCGCCGCGGTGGAGCCGACCGGGGACCTGCTCGACCTGGGTACCCGGTTCCGGCTGTTCCGCTTCGAGGTGGTCGAGGTCCGCTGGGAGCGGGCCGGCGTCGTGCACCGGATCGACCCGGTGGAGTACGCCGAAGCCGAGCCGGACCCGGTGCACCCGGTCGAGGCCCGCCTGCTCGCCGACCTCGCAGAGTGCCACGGCGCCCAGGTGACGGAGTACCTGTGCCGGCAGCTCGGCTTGACCGAGCACACCCCGGACGGGCCGCCCCGGGTGGTGCGCATCGACCGCTACGGGTTGGTCGTGGCCCTCGGCCAACCCGGTGCCCGGCGTCGGGTCCGGCTGGCCTTCCCGGGCCCGGTGACCGACCCGGCCGACCTGCCACAGCTGCTCCCACCGCTACGACTCACTGCCGACGCCCGCCCCCCGCAC
>NZ_QGSY01000108.1 GCF_003857035.1 Micromonospora arida | reverse complement strand
GTGGGCGGGTATCCGTCCATCACCGACCGCCCCGTGCGCTGTCCGCCGACCATGCCTGATGCCCGTCGGCGACGCGCGTAAGGTGGAGGGTCGGCGCAGACATCGTTCGACAGGAGCTTTCATGACCAGCACCCTCCCGGCGTCCGCCAGCGGCACGCCGTCCGAGGCCCGGCCGAGCACGCTCGCCGACGGCGACTTCAAGGTGGCGGATCTGTCGCTTGCCGAGTTCGGGCGTAAAGAGATCCAGCTCGCCGAGCACGAGATGCCCGGCCTGATGGCGATCCGGCGCGAGTTCGCCGAGGCGCAGCCGCTCGCCGGCGCGCGGATCACCGGCTCCCTGCACATGACCATCCAGACCGCCGTCCTGATCGAGACGTTGGTCGCGCTCGGCGCGCAGGTGCGCTGGGCGTCCTGCAACATCTTCTCCACCCAGGACCACGCCGCCGCGGCGATCGTCGTCGGCCCGGACGGCACCCCAGAGGCTCCGGCCGGGGTTCCGGTGTACGCCTGGAAGGGCGAGACCCTGCCCGAGTACTGGTGGTGCACCGAGCAGGTGCTCGCCTGGCCGGACGGGCAGGGCCCCAACATGATCCTCGACGACGGCGGCGACGCCACCCTGCTCGTTCACAAGGGTGCCGAGTTCGAGCGGGCCGGGGCGGTCCCGCCGGTCGAGTCCGCCGACTCCGAGGAGTACGCGGTCATCCTCGAGCTGCTGCACCGCTCGCTCGGCGAGGACGGCCAGCGCTGGACCCGGATCTCCGCCGGCATCAAGGGCGTGACCGAGGAGACCACCACCGGCGTGCACCGGCTCTACGAGATGCACCGGGCTGGCACCCTCCTCTTCCCGGCCATCAACGTCAACGACTCGGTGACCAAGAGCAAGTTCGACAACAAGTACGGCTGCCGGCACTCGCTCATCGACGGCATCAACCGCGCCACCGACGTGCTGATCGGCGGCAAGATGGCGGTCGTCATGGGCTACGGCGACGTGGGCAAGGGTTGCGCCGAGTCGCTGCGCGGCCAGGGCGCCCGGGTCGTGGTGACCGAGGTGGACCCGATCTGCGCGTTGCAGGCCGCGATGGACGGCTACCAGGTCGCCACCCTGGACGACGTGGTCGAGCAGGCCGACATCTTCATCACCGCCACCGGCTGCTTCGACGTCATCACCAACGAGCACATGGCCCGGATGAAGCACCAGGCCATCGTCGGCAACATCGGCCACTTCGACAACGAGATCGACATGGCCGGGCTGGCCAAGCGGTCCGACGTCGAGCGGATCAACATCAAGCCGCAGGTCGACCTGTGGCGCTTCGCCGACGGGCACGCCATCATCGTGCTCTCCGAGGGCCGCCTGCTGAACCTGGGCAACGCGACCGGGCACCCGAGCTTCGTCATGTCGAACTCGTTCGCCAACCAGACGATCGCCCAGATCGAGCTCTTCACCAAGACCGAGGAGTACCCGATCGGCGTCTACGTGCTGCCCAAGCACCTGGACGAGAAGGTGGCCCGGCTGCACCTCGGCGCGCTCGGCGCCAAGCTGAGTACGCTGACCAAGGAGCAGGCCGCCTACCTCGGCGTCTCCACGGAGGGTCCGTTCAAGCCGGACCACTACCGCTACTGATCGACATCTCCGGACCGGGTCGGCTGTTCGCAGCCGGCCCGGTCCGTCGTCTCCGCCCTGCCCCCTGCGCTCCCGCGATCTGCCCTGCGCTCCCGCGATCTGCCCTGCGCTCCCGCGATCTTGCAGTTTCGGTTGGAGATTCACGGCTTTAGGTGCGATATGTCGCAGCAGAAAGTGCAAGAT
>NZ_QGSY01000201.1 GCF_003857035.1 Micromonospora arida | reverse complement strand
GGCCGCCCCCGACCGCGTCGCAGCGGCCGGGCCGGAAGGCTTCCCGTCGACCGGGCCCAGCCGGGTCCCGTCGACCGGGCCGGGCCGGGTCCCGCCGAGCGCTGGCGGGGATCGTGACGCCGACCCGGCCGTCACCGCGTTGATTCCGGCCGTGCCCGGCACCCCTGCCACCAGGCCGCCGACCATGGACTCGACCGCGTTGATGGGTGCTGTCCCCCGCACCGCCGTCCCGGACGAGCCTGCCGGCGCCAACCCCGCCGAGCCTCCCCAGCCCCGACGCGGCGAGCGGGTGGTGCAACTCCGGCCGCACCAGACCGGCGAGGGCTACAAGAGCGTCTACTCCGAGCTGACCCGCCCGTCGTTCGGCTCGCGACTGCGTACCGGCATCCGCGTCACCGGCGAAATCCTGATCACCTTCGGTCTGGTGGTCCTGCTCTTCGCCGGCTACGAGGTCTGGGGCAAGTCGGCCATCGTCGACGCCCACCAGAACGACCTCAACAACGAGCTGGCTCAGGCGTGGGGCCCGACCGACGACCCCACTGTCGCTCCGTCGGTGGGCCCGAGCGTCAAACCCTCCCCACCGGTACGCGGCAAGCCGCTCGCGGGCCTCTACATCCCCAAGCTCGACAAGAACTGGGTCGTCGTCGAGGGGGTCACCCAGCAGGACATCCGGTTCGCACCCGGCCACTACCCGACCAGCGCGCTCCCCGGTCAGGTGGGCAACTTCTCCGTCGCCGGCCACCGCAACCGGGCCACCTTCTGGCGGCTGGACGAGCTGGACGAGGGCGACCCGATCGTGGTCGAGAGCAAGACCGACTGGTACGTCTACCGGGTGTCCCAGACCCGCATCGTCCGACCGACCCAGGTCGAGGTGGTGGCGCCGGTGCCCGGCGAGCCGGACAAGAAGGCGACCAAGCGGATGCTCACCCTGACCACGTGCAACCCGAAGTTCGACAACTACCAGCGGCTGATCATCCACGCCGAGCTGGACCGTACCCAACCCAAGTCCGCGGGCCGCCCTGCGGAGCTGGGAGGCTGACCCGATGTACGCGTTCATCTGGCGCAAGCTGCCGTTCGGCGTGGTCGGGAAGTTGACCGGCTCGGTGCTGCTGGTCGCCGCCACTGTGGCCCTGCTGTGGTACGTCGCCTTCCCGTGGGCCGAGCCGCTACTGCCCTTCGACGACGTGCAGGTCGAGTCCGGCGTACCCGCCGAGACAGGTGGCGGTGGCGACCCGGTGACCGGGGAGACCCCGACCGGCGACGAGCACGAACTGCCCTACGACACCGACCAGAACAACCCAGCGCCTCCCTCCCCGAGCAGGTGACCATGCGCGTCCTGGTGATCGACAACTACGACTCGTTCGTCTTCAACCTCGTGCAGTACCTGGGCCAGCTCGGTGTGGACTGCGAGGTTCGCCGCAACGACGAGATCGACGTCGCCGAGGTGGGCACGGTTGGCGCCGACGGCATCCTGCTGTCGCCCGGGCCGGGCACCCCGGACCGGGCCGGCATCTGCCTGGACGTCATCCGGGCGTACGCGGGCCAGCTGCCGATCTTCGGCGTCTGCCTCGGCCATCAGGCGATCGGCGAAGCCTTCGGGGCGACCGTGACACGCGCCCCTGAGCTGTTGCACGGCAAGACGTCCGAGGTGCGACACCACTCGGTCGGCGTACTCGCCGGTCTGCCCGACCCGTTCACCGCCACCCGGTACCACTCGCTCGCCGTGCTGCCCGAGACGCTCCCCGACGAGCTGGAGGTCACCGGCTGGACCGGCTCCGGCGTGGTGATGGCGATGCGGCACCGGACGCTGCCCATCGAGGGCGTCCAGTTCCACCCGGAGTCGGTGCTCACCGAGGGCGGTCACCTGATGCTGGCCAACTGGCTGGCCAGTTGCGGTCACCCCGAGGCGCTGGAGCGGGCACCCGCGCTGGCCGCCGAGGTGGACGCGCGTCGTCTGGCGGCCTTCGCCACCACCTGAGGGC
>NZ_QGSY01000207.1 GCF_003857035.1 Micromonospora arida | reverse complement strand
GGAGTCGGGGGTGGGCGGCGGGATGGTCGCCGTCGCCAACGTCGGCGACGACCTCTTCTGGACCGGGCATCCGTTGGCACAGGCCAACCTGTACACGTTCGGCCGGCTGGCCTGGGACCCACGGCGGGACCCGACGGCGATCCTCGACGAGTGGATCACGCTGACCTTTCCGCCGTCGGCGACCGCCGACGCGGAGCTGGTGCGGAGGACCCTGCACGAGATCATGGACGACTCGTGGCGCACGTATGAGCGCTACACCGCCCCGCTGGGCGTCGGCTTCATGGTCAACCCCGGCGACCACTACGGTCCCAACGTCGACGGGTACGAGTACACCCGGTGGGGCACCTACCACTTCGCCGACCGCGACGGCGTCGGCGTGGACCGCAGCCGCGCGTCGGGCACCGGCTTCGCCGGCCAGTACCCGCCGTACTGGGCCCAGGTGTACGAGTCACCCGAGACCTGCCCCGACGAACTGCTGCTCTTCTTCCACCACGTGCCGTACGGGCACGTGCTGCACAGCGGCTCGACCGTCATCCAGCACATCTACGACACCCATTTCACGGGGGTCGAGGAGGTGACGGCGATGCGACGGAGGTGGCAGAGGCTGACCGGCATGATCGACCCGAGCGTGTACGAGCGGGTCGCCGAACGCCTCGACGAGCAGGTGCGCTGCGCCACCGAGTGGCGCGACCAGATCAACACATACTTCTTCCGCAAGTCCGGGGTGCCGGACGAGCGAGGGCGGGACATCCACTGAGCGGCGGTGAGGCGCGGCTCGGCCATCCGGTCGGGTCGCCCTCGTGCCGTGCGCCAGCGGCCTGGCAGGTTCCGAAAACGTCCCGATAATTTATCGCCACCCATCGGCGCTGACAATGCCCGTCGATGTCCACTGTCGCGCAGGTGACCGCCGGAACCGTTGCGGCGGAAGGTTTCCGGAAGTCTTGACAATCGAGTGTGCTCGATCGAAGCTGACATGGTCACGCGAGCCGCGGTCAAGGTCGGGCGAAGGGCAGTCCTCGACTTAAGTCCCCTTCCACGCGCCTTTTTCGTAAGGGATCGCGACGATGACACTGAAGACGAGAATGCTTGGCGTCGTCATGGCGGCCGTGACACTGGCCGCCGCCGCGTTGACGTTCGCCACTCCCGCGTCGGCGGCGACGCTCACGCAGGTGACCAACTTCGGCACCAACCCCACCAACCTGCAAATGCACCTGTACGTCCCGGACCGGGTGGCGACCCGACCGGCGATCCTCCTGGCCATGCACTACTGCACCGGGACGGGCCCCGCGTTCCACTCGGGCACCCAGTACGCCTCCCTCGCGGACCGGTACGGGTTCATCGTGATCTACCCGTCGGCCACCCGCAGCAGCAAGTGCTGGGACGTCTACTCGCCGCAGGCGTTACGCCGTGGCGGCGGCAGCGACCCGGTCGGGCTGATGTCCATGGTCGACTACGTGAAGCAGCGTTACTCCGCCGACCCCGCGCGGATCTTCGCCACCGGCACCTCATCCGGCGCGATGATGACCAACGTCATGCTGGGCGTCTACCCGGACGTCTTCGCGGCGGGCGCGTCGTTCGCCGGGGTGCCGTTCGCCTGCTTCGCCACCGGCGGCACCTCGGAGTGGAACAGCCAGTGCGCCAACGGGCAACTCATCCGGACCGCGCAGCAGTGGGGTGACCTCGTCCGGGAGGCGTACCCCGGATACACCGGCCAGCGACCCCGGATGCAGATCTGGCACGGCACCAACGACGAGACGCTGCGCTACCCGAACTTCGGTGAGCAGGTCAAGCAGTGGACCAACGTGCACGGGCTGAGTCAGACCCCGGCGTACACCGACTCACCGCAGTCCGGCTACACCCGCACCCGGTACGGCAGCAGCGGCCCGATGGCGCCGGTCGAGGCGATCAGCATGCAGGGTGTCACGCACAACCTGCCGGTCGACGCCGCGCAGGTGATCCGCTTCTTCGGGCTGGACGGCACCGCGCCGCCCACCACCC
>NZ_QGSY01000082.1 GCF_003857035.1 Micromonospora arida | reverse complement strand
CGCCCCGACCACCGCTGCGGCATCCACACCGAGCTGCGGCAGCGTGGCTTTCCCGGCTGCACGGTGTTCGACTGCTTCGGGGCCGGGCAGCAGGTCGCCCAGGTGACCTTCGGCGGGCGGGACTGGCGGGACGCGCCGGAGACGTTGCCGGCGATGGCGGAGGCGTTCGCGGTGCTGCGACCGCTGCACGAACTGCTCTGGTACCTCACCGAGGCGGTGGCGCTGCACCCGCCGGCCGATCTGCGCGCCGAGCTGGAACGCGCCCGCGCCGAGACGCTGACGCTCACCGAGGGTGGCCCGGCGCAACTTCGCGCGGTGGACGTCGCCGACCAACGGAACCGGGTCAACCCGCTGCTGTCCCGGGCCAGCGACGTGGCCCGCGCCCCCGGCGGCGCCGACCGGCGGGGCGCGCACCTGCTCGGGGTGGACCTGCGCCGCGTCGACCTGCGCCGGGCCAACCTGCGCGGAGCGCTGCTCATCGGCGCCGACCTGCGCGGAGCGGACCTCGGTCTGGCCGACGTCACCGGCGCGGACCTGCGCGGGGCCGACCTGCGGGGCGCGGACCTGCGGCGCACGCTCTTCCTGCATCAGACCCAGCTGGACGCCGCCCGAGGTGACACCCGCACCGGGCTGCCGCCGGAGCTCAGCCGGCCGGCGCACTGGACGGCGCTGCCGCTCACCCCGGTCCGTCAGCCGGCTCGCTCCCCCGCCCGTCGGGGCCGTCGCCGCTAAGGCCTGTCCGCCGCCGGACCCTGCGGCTGCCGTCCGCTGCGCCACAGGCCGAGACGGTGCTCGGCGGTCACCGCCGGCGGGTCAGGTTTCGGCCGGGACGACGCCGGGTAGCCAGCGCCGACGCGAACCGGCATCGACGGGGGGGCACGGCCGTGGGCTACCGAAATCGCCAGGGTGAGCAGCCGGGCGACCCGCAGCACAGCGAGGACGAGGCCGGCCAGACGCCACTGGTGCAGGTCGAGACGGACACCGAGGTCCCCGCACCGGCGGACACCGACGTCCGGCCGGACATCGTGACCGAGCCCGACAACTCGGGCGTCGTCGGGGGCTCGTCGGGCAGCAGCGGCGGCGGGTCGAGCATGCCGGGACACCCCGACGCGACCCGCTGACCCGGGCTCAGCGGGTGGTCAGCGCGCCCCGCGCCTCGGTCATGCCCTTGTTGGCGAGCCCGTCGGCCCGTTCGTTCTCCGGGTGGCCGTTGTGCCCCTTGACCCACAGCCAGGTGACCTCGTGCCGCTCGCAGGCCGCCTCCAGCCGCTGCCACAGGTCGGCGTTCTTCACCGGCTGCTTCGCGGCGGTCCGCCAACCGTTGCGTTTCCACGACGCCAGCCAACTGGTGATGCCGTTGCGCACGTACGTGCTGTCGGTGTGCAGCTCCACGGTGACCGGCCGGTTCAGGCTCTCCAACGCCTGGATGGCCGCCATCAGCTCCATCCGGTTGTTCGTGGTGGGCGTGGCCTCACCGCCGCACAGCTCCCGCTCGTGATCGCCGTAGCGCAGCAGCGCACCCCACCCACCCGGACCGGGGTTGCCACTGCACGCCCCGTCGGTCCAGATCTGCACGCCTCTGCCGGCCGCCGCGTCCACCATGCCCGGCAACCTACCGGGCGCGGACGTCGTCCTCCCCGCTCGGGGGGCCGCCGCGCCGCGCCGTCGGCGCCGAACCCACCACCGCTGGTGGGATGGCCGGCGCGGGCCGGGTGGGACGCACCCGGTCACGGACCCGCTGTACGGCGTCACCGGCGGTCGCGGCGATCATCGGCCACAGCCGGGTCGAGTTCATGATCGCGACCTCCTCGGCCGGAGTGGTGCCGCCGTCGAGGAAGCGCAACACCCGCTCGGCCGGGTTGCGGTCGAAGAGCCGATCGAAGAAATCGGGACCGCCCACCCCACCCCGGTCCAGCGCGCGCAGCGCCACCGCGTCCATCCAACGGTGCCGGCGCGGGTACGCCGGCGCGGGCACCGGCGCGCGGCCCGCGGCGAGGGCGCGGGCCACCTGGTCGGCCTGGCGGTACATGGCGGAGAAGGTGAAGCCGGTGGAGGGGCGGGTCGCGCCACCGGCCTCACCTTCTCCGCCATGTACCGCCAGGC
>NZ_QGSY01000212.1 GCF_003857035.1 Micromonospora arida | reverse complement strand
GTCGGTAACCTTCCAGGACTACGCCGAACGCTGGCGGATGGCGTCGTCGAGGTCGGCGGCGGTGAACCCGGAAGCGGGTCGAGTCGAACTTGCGTTGCCACCTGTTCCCGGCGGTGGGGTCGGTGGGGTCGACGCCGTCGAGGCGCACCAGGGCGTGGAAGTGGACTGCTCCGCGTGCTTGGAACTCGGCGGCTTTGCCGTGGGACAGCCGAACCGGGGCGAGCGTGCGGACCTTGCCGGAGGGCGTGACCATCCGGGCCGGCGGAATGCCGCGTCGGCGGGCGAGTTGGGCGAGCCACCGTTCCGCGGCTTGCTTGGTGCGGTGCCACAGCTTGCCGGAGAACACGTTCCAGACGACCTGGTGATCGTGGTCGTAGCAGTCCAGGCACAGCGGCTGCCCGAGCACCTGGTCCCCGGGTTCGTGGCGTGCCCAGCAGACGGCGGGGCGGCTGTGGACGCAGAGCCCGGCGGTGGGGTCGGTGCTGCGGCGGGCGTGGCAGGGGTCAGGGCGGCAGTCGCAGCGTTTGCGGTTGGCGCAGGTGTGCCGCTTGACCGCGCGGACGTGCACGGGGCCGAAGGACGGGGCGGTGAAGGTGGCAAACACGGCCGGGTGTCGGGAGACGGTGTCGGGGACGCCTTTGCCGCCGACGAGGCCGGCGCGCAGCAGTTGGTAGGCATCGCGTTGGTAGACGCCAGCGCAGGTGGGGCAGACGGTGGCGCGTCGGTTGCCGCACGCCTTGTAGATCGCGGCGTCGGGCATGGCGTCGGTGTGTCGGGCGTCGAGGAGTCGGCCGGTGGCGGGTTCGACGGTGAGGAGCTGCCCGGCGAGGCGGATGGGGCGGGTGCAGCCGGCGGCGGCGCGGACGTGTTCGAGCCAGCCGAAGTAGTCGGGTTGCTGGGCGCGGGTGAACGCGGAGCCGGCGGCGGTGTAGCCGACGAACGGAATGGTGTCGGCGTTCGAGCCCACACCCCGGGCCGAAGCGCGGGGTGTGAGGTCCAGCGTCGAATCCATCAGCCGACGACCTCGTGGTGTCGGTTGGTGATGGTGTGTTGGGTGACGATGATGCGGCAGGCGCCGCACTGGCGGTCGGCCGGTTCGTGCCGGTGGCACGCGATCGTGACGGTCGTGTCGCCGCAGCGGATCGTGACCGGGTTCCGGCAGGGTCCGCCGGGAATGACGTGGATGACGGTGCGTCGGGTGTCGTAAGGGTGCGCCTCAGCGAACGCGGGGCAGGTGTGGGTGACCTGCTCGATGTCGACGACGTGGATGGTCATCGGGCACCACCCGTGACGGGGGTGCCGTTGACGGCCGGGGTGTGGCCGGTGATGGTGTGCAGCAGTTCCCGGGCGATGTCCGGGGTGACCGACAGCAGGCCGGCGAGTTCGTCGATGGTGATGGGTCGGCCGGTGCTCTGTTCGTGGCGTCCGATGACGAAGCGGGCGGTGGGCATCAGGTGCGCCGGGACCTCGGGCCGGGCGACCGGGATCGGGGTGAAGGCGGGTGCCGTGATGGCGGCCGGCGAGGGTGCCGGCGGGGTGTCGACGACCGGAGCAGTCTCCGGCGAGGTGTCGACGGTCGACGTCGGGGCCGGGGTGGTGTCGACGGTCGGGGTGGTGGTCGGCTCGGTGGCCGGTGTCGTTTCGGTGAGGTCGTTGACGGCGGCGAGGAGGGCGGCGGCTTCGGCTTGGATGGCGGCGAAGTCGGGTCGGATGCGTCCGGCGACGAGTTCGACGCCGATGACGAGGACGACGACCAGGGCGAAGACCAGGCGTAGGCCGAGGCTGCCTGGGGAGGCGAAGTTGATGGTGGCCGACAGCATGGCGGCGGCGGCGAAGACGACCATGGCTCCGCGTTTGGCGTCCTTGGCGATGCCAGAGGTGCGGACGACGGTCAGCATCGACACCATCGCGGCGTCGAAGATCAGCGGGACCAGGTAGGCGAAGTAGCCGGCGTTCTGGGTCCACAGGTAGTGGGCCTGGTGCAGGTAGCTGGTCAGCAGCGCACCGAGCAGGACGAAGCGGTTGTACCGCTTGATGGAGCCGATCGCCTTGAGCATGGTCGGCACCGCGTTGCGGGCGTACTCGGCGGCGAACTGCTCGGTGACGGCAGTGGGGTCAGTGGTGGCCATGGGGAGTCACCTCCGGAACGGTGCCGAGTTCTTCAAGGTCGGTGACGCCTGAGCAACCGACGCAGAACAGCGGCCGTATGCCGAGGGCGGCCAGTCTGTTGAGGAAGCAGGGGATGCAGGTGAAGTCGGCCGGGAACAGGCCGTCGCCCTCGCAGATGCCGCAGACGGGCAGGCAAACGGGGCAGGGCCTGAAGACCGGTCCAAGGATGTCGAGGACGCCGGTAGGGGTGTTCTGCTCGATGCACCACAGGCAGGAGTCAGACAGGTTGAAGCTCACGACGGGTTCCCTTCGTGGCAGTCGAGGCATTCGCCGTAGCGGCGGGGGATGTAGTAGGGCTTGACCTGGGTGCAGATCCGGCAGGTGCGGCGGGCACGAAGCGCTTTGGTAATGGCCTCCCGTTGAGCGGGCGTGGCGGTGCGCTTGGGCGCGGCCATGTCGAGGCGGTAGAGGTAGGCGACTCGCCGGTTGTTGCGGTGCCGCCAATAGATCTGCGCGATGGGGTTTTGGCCGTTGGGGCGAAGGCCGGCGGCGCGGAGCTGCCGCAGGGTGGCCAGCCCGGAAGGTGCGGCGTGGTAGGGGAAGGTGGGGAACCCGTAGCGGGTGCCGAGCGGGTCGTAGAACTCGACCCGGATGCCGGTGCGCTCGGCCAGGTTGTCGAGGTCGGCGCTGCGTAGGTCGGTCATGGCTTGTCACCGCCCCAGCGCTGCTGGGCGGCCTGCTTGGAGATCCCGAGCCGGGAACCGATCTCGGACCAGGAGTAGCCGAACGTGCGGAGGCCGATCACGGCCTCACCGATGGCGTCGTCGATGACCGATGAGAGGGCGACCAGGTCGCGGAGTGCTTCGACATCGCCGGTGGCGACGCGGCGACCGTGGGCGCGGATGATCCGGCGGCCGAACGCGGCGAACTCGTCGTTCTCGACGACCGTGCGGCGCTTCTGCCGAGGCACACGTGGCGTCAAGGGCTTCTTGACAGTGCTCATCAGTTCTCGCCTCCCGTGATGTGCAGGGAGTCCCACTCGTCGGCAGCCGCTTCCAGGGCGGTAATGACCTGCTCGGCGGTGCGGGCCGGGTCGTCGTTCCACGAGTACGGGGAGGTGTGCTCATCGAGCAGGTAGCCGCCCTCGTCGATGAGGAAGACCGGGGCGGTCGTGTCGAGGTAATCGACGAACGCGCCGAGGGTGCCGAGGTAGTCGGCCAGGGTGTCGGGGTCGAGCTGGGAGAAGTGCTCGACGGTGTGTCCGGCGCAGGCGATGCCGATGGCCCCGGCGGCGCAGGCCGGCGGGGTGAGGGTGTCGGGGTTCTTGGCGTAGTAGGTGCCCTGGTGCCAGCCGTGCCGGCGCAGGTAGAGGGCAGCCATCCGCAGCAGATCGGCCGGTGTGACCTCTGCTGTGGTGGGTGGGTTCTGGGTAGCCTTCATGGCAGCCACGTCCTTTCAGAAGGGCTTGGTGGGAGGTCGGCGGAACCGGTCTGCTTTCCAGGGCTTGAGCCGGTTCCGTCGGCCGGTTAGCGGGCGCGCAGCCGCAGGTAGCGGCGGTGCCGGTTGTCGTCACCCGGTGCGCGGGTGGGTGCGGAGAGGTAGACCAGTCGCCCGCTGCGGGCGACGGCCTGGACCAGGGCGGCGATGTCCTCGGGACTGCCGGTGATCCACAGTTCGGTGAACTGGGCGGCCCGCTGGTTGTTGGCCTTGGCGTAGGTGCGCTCGCGGGTGGTCATGCCGCCATCTCCCATTCGGTCGGGTTGACCGCCGGGACGCTGGCGCTGGTGCCGGCGGGCCGACGAGTCCACGCGGCGTAGTCGGCGATGTTGTAGATGTCGGTGTCGGTGAGGTAGGCGGCCTTGATGCGGCGGGGAACGCCGCCTTCGGCTAGGAGGTAGGCCGCGCCTTGGTTGGTGGGTGAGATGTCGGAGGCGGTGTAGCCCTGCTCGGCCCAGCCCTGACCGAGGATGATGTTCGAGCTGTTCAGCGAGGTGCACCGGAACGCGGCCCGGTAGCCGAACAGGTCCCGCAACGAGGCGGGGATGATGTCCCACGACGGCCGCTGGGTCGCGGCGACGACGGGCATACCGCAGGCCCGACCGAGGGAGACGAGCCCTCGCAGAAGGGTGGAGAACTCTTCCTGTTGCTGCTTGGTGCCGAGGACGGTGGAGAACATGGCGAGTTCGTCGATGATGGTGACGATGACGGACATGCCGTCGCCGTCGGCGAGCTTGCGGCGCCGGTTCGCTAGGAGCCAGGCGTAGCGGTTGGTGGCGACGACCAGGAGGCGACGCAGCACGTCGATGCCCTGGTCGATGTCGGGGCCGATGAACGCATCGGCCAGGTCGCGCCAGGGGCCGAGTTCGACGAGTTTGGCGTCGAAGAGCACGAGGCGGGTGTTGTCGCACAGGGCGGCGTGGCCGCAGATGTTGTTGATGAGGCCGGACTTACCGCCGCCGGGTTCGCCTGCGGTGAGCAGGTTGCGGTAGATGACGTCCAGGTAGACGGGTTGGCCGAACTCGTCGATCCCGATGAAGATCGGGTTGAACATCGACAGGCCAGGACCCACCGGCACCGCCTCAGCAGTGGTGGGAATCGTGGTGGTCATGGAGAACGCTCCTTAGGTGGGCGCGGAACCTCACGGGAGATCCCGCGCCCGTCGAAGTGAGATCAGTCGAAGGGGATACAGGTGTGCTCGCTCTGCGAGCCGTGGCAACCGCAGGCCAGGTAGCCAGCGGAATCGAGCAACGGAAGCTCGGGGCCGGTGTCGCACTGGCCGTTGACCAGGCCGGACGAGTTGTGCTCGCGAACGTCGACGCCGCAGTTACGCGGGCACGACATGTAGTCGGATCGGTCCATCGGAGTCCTCCTCAGAAGCACCGGACAGGGGTCAGATCCAGTCGGAGGTGTCGTCGTCTTCCACGGACGACGCAGACGAAGCCGCGGGCTTACTGCCGTTGGCCGTAGTAGCCGGGGCCGGCTTCTTGCCGGCGGGCTTGCCCTGAGCCGGCAGGGTGATCGTCGGAGCGGTGACGTCCGGCAGGTCCAGGGCGGTGGGGACCGTCAGCGGCGATGCCGAGACGGGGGCGGCCGGGTCGATCACGTCGACCAGTGGGGAGCCGACGTGGGCGGTCAGCACCTCGCGGCGTTTGATGTCGAACCGCAGGTAGGCGGCGTTGTTCTCCGAAGCGCGCTCGATGAGCACCGTCGAGGCATGGCAGGTCACCGCGATCTTGTCGAGACGGCCCTCCAAGTCCTTCTCGGACAGGCCGGGACGCAGGTAGACCCAGACCCGCTCACCAACCGGGGTGGGACGTGCCCACAGGATCAGCGGCAGGCTGCCGGACTGGTTGGCGATGATGAACTGCGCGAAGCACACACGCAGCCGATGCCTCACCACGAGGCACCAGGTCCACGCGATGACCTGGCGGCGAACCGGGCGGATGGCGGCGGGGACGCCGACGACCAGGGCGACCACGATCAGGGTCACCAGGGTCGGGGTGTGGTTGGCGAGCTGCACCCACGCGGTGAGCAGCAGCACGCCGAGGATGGTTTCCGGGGTCCACCACCACAGCAGCCGGATCACCGGCCAGATCCGAACGAGCAGCCAGACGAGGCCACCGGTCGGTATACCGATCAGCGCGCCGACGAACACGGCGAGGATCGGGTGGATGGAGGAAGCGGCCACCACGGCCGACAGAAGGCCGACGATGACCGCCGTGAGGATGAACGCCATGCGGGCGTTACGCGCGGAGGAACGGTGGACCTTGGCCTCGATGACCGTCACCGTTCCGGTTGACCTGCCGGCGAACCGGCGGGGGCTAGACTTGGACACGACGAGTCCTCCCAAGTGCAAGTTGGGTTGGATGAGTTGGAAGGCACGGGGTCGGGTGATGTAGGAGTCAGACCGACCCCGCGCCAGCTCTACGGGGATGCCACCACCACAGGTGATGACCAGGCCGGGAATGTAGGAGTCAGAAGCACTCCCGGACCGATGTTGTGGATGGGTTCAGCGGACCATCAGGCCGCTTCGCGAGCCACGGACACCAGCGGCTCACACAGCACAGCAGTGCGAGGGACCTACTTGGCCGGAGAGCCAGTCTTCGGCTTCAGCGAGACCGCCCGGAACGCGACGCCGTTACGCCCGTTGGTCGCCCACGGAATGGCCTCCAACTGCTCGACAGCCAGGAAGTCGCCCACCTTCACGCTCGGCTTCTCTCCCGCCGTGGTGATGGTGATGACCTCCCCGCCGTTCTCGTCGAGCACGAAGACCTGGGTGGACCACATGAGCCGGCCCGTGTTCTTCTCGGACTTCTGATTGCCGTTCTGGTCGTTCTTCGGCTCCGGGTCCTTCGACGCCGTCACCTGCTTGCTCGTGGTGTCCACGTACAGCTTCACAACAGACCTCCTGTGTCTGAGCGCGTCCCCAGTGGACGACTGCTCGATGCATCGAAGCTAACAGTTGAATGGTGACCCGCGCAACTGTTAGGTGTGCGCCATCTGAACAGCGCCCATAACGCGGCGTCAACAGGCAGAGCGTCTGTTAGGTAACTGGTAGGCTTGTGCTAGGCCCACGACCTAGCAGTGAGGACCCGGATGTCTTCCCCTCGCCCCCGGCTTTCCCGCAGTGAGAGCCTTCATCAACAGATCGCGCGCCAGCTACGCAACGAGATCACTGCTGGTGTCTGGCAAGACGGCGACACACTGCCTTCGAGCCGCGACATGGCAACGCAGTGGAACGTCAGCGTGTTCACGATCAACGAGGCCATGCGGGTGCTCTCGGATCAGGGCCTGGTGGTCAGCAAGTCGCGTTCAAAGCGGGTGGTACGGCTGCCCGACCAGGAGCGACGGAGTCCCGTCCGGCTCAGGCGGCCGAACGTGATCGTCGTTGGCGGGTATGCCGGCAGTGGAAAAACTGAACTCGGCCGCATCCTCGCCCGTGCTACTGGCTGGGCAATCCTCGACAAGGACAGCTTGACGCGGCCGGTAGTGGAGGCAGCTCTAGAAGTCATGGGGCTTTCGCCGCACGACCGCGAGTCTGAGGCATATCTCAACGTGATTCGGCCACGTGAGTACGAGGCCCTGATGGACGCCGCTGAGGAGAACGTCGAGTGCGGCAATAGCGCGATCGTCACTGCCCCGTTCGTCAGAGAGCTTCGGGATGACCTGTGGGTATCTCGGATGCATTCTCGGTTCGCCTCAATGGAGGCCAGGGTCCATCTGGTCTGGGTGTACTGCGACGCGCAGACGATGCAGACGTACATCAGACGTCGCGGCGCAGCCCGTGATGCCGCAAAGCTGGCGAGCTGGCCCGAGTATCTGGCAGGGGTTGACACAGCGTTTCGACCCAGCGCTGAGCACTACCTCATCGATAACTGCGTATCGGCAGATCCGCTATTGGAGCAGGCGAACGAGGTGCTTAAGTCCATCCTCGGGACGGAACCCGCATGAACCAGGGGATCATCCTGTACGGCCCGCCAGCGTCGGGCAAGGACACGGTCACAGCAGCTCTTCGCCTGCTCGATTCTCGGTACAGGCTGTTTCAGCGGCTGAAAGTAGGACCGGGGCGGACAGAGGGCTATCGCATGACAACCGATACGGACCTAGCTGCTCTTCGCACAAGAGGGCAGTTGCTGTGGGAGAACCGCCGGTACGGCGCTGTCTACGCCGTCGACCGACCGGGCGTCATCGACGAGTTAGCGCGACACGTTCCCGTGGTGCACCTCGGCCAGGTCGAAGCGGTCGATGCCATTCGGTCCTTTGAGCCCTCGACGCACTGGACGGTTGTATCGCTCTGGTGCCCCCGGAGGGTAGCGGAGGAGCGTGCCCGAGCCCGGGGCACGGGAGACCTAGAGGACCGTATGAGGGCATGGGATCAGACCCAGTCGCTCGACGATGCCGACCTCTGCATCGACACTGCGGCCCACACCCCGGATCAAGCGGCACTGCGGATTCACCAGGCCGTATCGCGCCAGTCGACGCAAATCGCGGGTTAGTCAGAGCCGGGCCGGTGGCGGCCGGACTGCCGGCGATGTTGTGCAAAGTTTCTGTACGTCTTCAAGGCGGCCCGAGACGGGCCGCACGCGCCGCCGCCTGGGCGCGCGTCTGACCCCTCCCTTAGCCGGTCGGGGCCAGCCACGCCATCGCCCGTCGGCTGGCGCGGAGAGCGGGAAGCCCAGGGGCCGCCGCTGACGGTAGTGCCAGGGGTGGTTGAGGTTCGTGGGCTGGCAGCCGGCCGAGCCGCGCCCGATTGGCGCGGTGCAGGGAAGGGCACGCCGGGTCCGCGCGGCGGGACGCGGCGGCGGGGCTGGTCGCGGTTACCGAGCCTCCGGCGGGGGCGCAACGACTCCGAGATGGCCGGGGGTCCGTCGGCGGGTCGCGGTCCGTGGGTGGTTGCGCAGGGCCATCCCGCCAGCCGACGACCCGGGCGAGCCGAGCAGACCACCACCCGACCCGCCAGCCTCCGACCGCGCGTCAAGGCCGTCTTGACATGGCGGGCCGGGCGGCGGCCCGCTCCCCAGGAGGGCGGGTCGGCGGCAGACGGGAAGGCTTCGTCGCGTTCTTCAGTGAGCTCGCTTAGCCTTCCACAGGAAGTACATGTCAGATGACTTTATTTGCTGCCGATCCTCGGTCGCCTTGAAGAACTGCGGCAGTGGCGTTGCAGCCGCAAGCGTGCCCACGCCGATGAGCCAGGGGAGGCTAGCAACTAAACCAATGGCAGCGGCAATGCTACCGACGCCAACGGCTGCACCAAGCTTAAAGCGGAATGCCGTATCACTAGCGGCAATTTTTCTCTCAATATCAGCCACCGCTGGCCGTATTTTGCTTTGCCATACCATTTCAGCTACTCTGTCAGGCGAGTCGGACTCCGACTTCTCTATCGTCTCGGCTATAGCTTCCCTTAATGCGCCCCGAAACTTCTCAAAATGATGATATTCGTTATTCCGTAACTCGATGAGCGACTTTGTGGAGAGGCCCACCAGGGCAGGGATTTTGATTCGCGCACCAACGTCATCGATTGACATCTTCTCAGGGTTGGCCGCTTGCATCCGGTCGAAGAAACTTGTGGAACCAAATGAAGCTAGCGGCGCCTCCAAGCCCCTGGCAGTTGCCGCGTCTATAACGGCAGCAGAGAGCCAATTGCGTATGAGGGAGGCGGCTGCTTCGGTCTTCTTCGGTCGAGTCTTTTGTCGGATTTGAGAGCCCGCAAGACCGTCGAATAAGGGGTGACGGATGGAGGCATACCAGGTGCGTGGCCCATCCTGGACAAGATGAACGTTGCCTTCTCGGCTAACAAGCCTGGCCAGATCTTCCACCATCTCGTCGTCAACCAGATGGGCCAACCCGATGTCGTTGGCCTTCTCTTTGAGATGCTGCCGACAGTAGCAAGCCTTTGGCGAGAAAACGACATAGTCGGCAAGACCAATATTGCGAATATGATTAAGCAGTAAAACGTCTTGCCCTAGAAACCACTCCGTCAACTCGAAATCACGCTTTTTAGAGGCATTGTTAATGCGAGAATTGTACAATCTCGCCGAAGGCCCCTCCATTGTGACATAGTCAAAATAGTGTAGGACGTTGCCGAAATTGAGGTCAATGTTCCGCTGTTGGCACTCGTAGTCCGCGCACATGCCGGGCGCCTCAGGCTCCAAGCCTGGGCCGGCGACGACGGTCAAGCTCAGGGGGATGTCTGAGGCCTCGGTGTTCTGACCCCTCGCGGCCAACTCCTGGAGGCGAGAGGCAGCACCACCGTTCTTCATCCGGTCAGCAACATCAGCCACACTCTTGGCTTCATATTCGTCGATCCACTGGTACAGCCAGTGGTTCCCAGCGCTCGATGATCCATTGGCCATCCTGGCAGACCTCCCACGGGTTCTCATCGGTCAACCTACCGACCGAGGGCAAGCCGCGTAACATGCAGCCGCCTCAGCGTCCGACACCCGAGCTGAGTGACGACGGGTGCGAACAACGCTGGACACCAGTGGATTTCAGTGGACTGCCCGGACAGCTCAGCATTCTGCTGGCGCAGCTCGTCGCAGACTGGTGGCTCCTTCGGGACGAAGAGGTTACCGTGGCACGGGTCGGTATCGGATCTCGTAGATCACGGAGTCAGGCTCGTTACGTGGAGTGCCTGGTTGCCTGACGTAGGCCAGCACCTCTACGCGCTCTTTGAGAAAGTTGAGCTGACTCTCGTAGACGGCCGCGAGGAGCACGCACATCCCTTGCTCATCCTGGGGCGGCTCGCAGGGTGGGTAGGTCAGATAGGCCTCTTGGACGAGAATCATGGCTCGCCCCGTCAGTGGAAACTCGCCCAGCTCGGCAGTCGATCGAGTTAGCCAACACTGCCCCACTGCACCGCCTCCCTGACGCGTATCGGCTCGGGTGTCAGACCGCTCAGAGCGTATGGTCGGCGTGAAAGCGAGCGCAAGCTGCACGGAGATCGCCCCTGGCACGGCATCAAGCTAGATCCGGAACATGCGCGGAATGATCAAGGATGCTCACCGCCGAGATGTTCGGTGAACCCCTGCTATGACACCGGATGCGCCGGTGGACGCTAAACCCTTCCTAAGCTGTGTGCGCTTAGCCGATACGCGGTTGGACCCTCTGCCGGATGCAGGGCACCGGCTAAAGATCATCGGGCACAGATTCGGCACAGCCGACGGTGAGAACGCGTGTGAAACGTCGAGAGTTGCCGAGGGATGCAGGCCAGGCCAGCGCGTCGGTACGTCCGTCTTGGCCGGCTTCTCTGTTACGTCTCGGGTTAGGGGTTCGAGTCCCCTGGGCTCCACCAGCACTTCACTCGGTTGATCTCGGTCCGAGTACAGCCAAGCCGGTCACGCCGTCCCCTCTTGGCCGATAATCCGGTCAATGGCCGAGGCAGTCTGACGAGCCTGCGCCGGCAGAACGTGGCCGTAGGTGTCGGCCGGCTGAGCTTCGCTAGCCTCTGCACGTGATCGTCTACCGCGCTGCCGCCCGCGCAGACCTCGACCGCGTGACCCCGTGGATCGTGACCGAGCCCGTTGAGTGGATCCCCGCCGCCCGTTACCTGGCCGAACTGTCCGAGGACATGTACCGGCCGGAATGGACATGGATCGCCGAGCACGACGGCCAGGTCGTGGGACGGGCATTGTGGTGGGGGCCGAAGGGCAGCCTGTATCCGGCCGCGCTTGACTGCCTCGACGTGGATCCTGCTGTGGGTGACCGCGCCGCTGTCGCCGCCGCGCTGATCAGGGCGGCGCTGGCCGGGTTCCCGGAGCCGGTGCAGTACCAGATCAAGGTCACCGGTGGCTGGCGTGACGATCCGGCTACCTCGGCCGCGGTGGAGTGGCGGCGGGCGGCGGCGCTCGCGGCGGGCCTCACCCGGGAGGTGGAGCGGCTGCAGTTCGAGTGGGCACCCGCCGATGGGGTGCCCCCCGCGGCCGGCAGGCTGCGGTTCACCGAGGCCTCCGACGAGGAGTTCCTCGCGGTGTTTAGGAGAATCGCCGAGGGCAGCCTGGATGCTCAGACCCGTGCGAACCTGGCCGCCAAGGGTGTGGACGCGACCGCGCGCGAGGAGATGGATTTCTATCTCAGGGCGCCGGGCAAGCGGGAGTGGTGGCGGATCGCCTACACGCGCGAGGGCGAGGTGGCGGGCATGGCGATTCCCTCCGCGACTCAGTACAACGTGAACGTCGGCTATCTCGGGGTGGTGCCGGAGTTCCGCGGGCGCGGCTACGTGGACGAGGTGCTCGCCGAGATCACGCGCCTTCACGCGACCAACGGGGAGTCGCGCATTACCGCCACCACCGACATGGGCAACGCGCCTATGGCGGCCGCTTTCGGTCGTGCCGGATACCGCAACACGGGGATCCGGATCAACCTTTCCAACGACGTCCAGCCCTAGAGGAGGAAAGGTCGGTGCCCACATTGCAGCACTAGCAGACGCCGACCGACAGCAGTCTTGATCTTTGCAAGGCAGGGGTGAGGGGTTCGAGCCCACTGGGCTCCACCAGCACTTACGGCTGCCGCGGCGGGGCAGCGGCAGCGGCGATCGCTTCAGCGACGCACTCGTAGTCCTTGACCAGCCGGCCGACCAGGCCCGGTTCGGGTTCGACTGCTTCGATCAACCCGCGCACCAGGTCGCGAATCCTGGCCTCGTGCGAAGGCTGGCGGATGCGAGGGTGCCGCCGATGAAAGCTGTGCCAGCGGCGTAGGCCGATGTTGACGAGGCGTTCTCGGTCATCGGGTGAGGCGATCGGGCATCCCTGCTCCCACAGCTCGGTCAACGCCGCCAGGGCGACCGCACGAGTTGGTTCGGGCATCCTCGCCTCCACATTGCTTCGATGCAGATCAGTGACGCTAGCCGGCGAGCCCTCTCCGCTCCGGCGACGGTGACGACACAGCGGGCGGCGTGGCAGGCGCCGACCGGGGTAGGAGAAACCGCAACAACCCCCGGGAAGTCATCTGACCGCGGAGCTGTCGGAGCCCCTGGCCGCCGGAGCCGCCGGAGCCGCCGGAGCCCCGACCGCCGGAGCCGGCAGTGCGGTCAGGCGAGTGGCGTGAGCGGGATGGACTCGCTCCGGTACCCCGGTGAGCCGTCGGCATGCGGCTCACCTCCCGGCGCTGCTGAAGGGCCCTCCAGAGCATGCGGGTGGGTCAGGGGTCGGCTGATTTACGGACCACCAACGGGATCCCAGTGACGGTTTGATGAGGGTTTGGGCCACTCAAGGACGGGCATCTTCGAATGTGCAGATCAATATCGACGAGCCGGATGCAACCGAACAGTTCTGGGCCGGGATGCGGGAGGCGGCCGCCGCAGCGGCACGGCACCGCGACAACAGCCTGTACGAGGCCATCGTCAAGATTGGCAAGTCGGCTCTTGCCCAGGGCATCGAGCTGGTGCCGTCTGGCGGCCTCTTCCTCTGGTGTCCGATCTGTAGTGCCCAGAGCGGCCAACAATGCATCAACACGCCTCGCCACCCGTTGGACGAGAGCAGGCTCCACCCGGAGCGAACGGAATTGGCGGAGAAGGCGATGAGGGGCGAGGTTCCGCTCCCCAAGCCCTTCGGCTGAAGAACGGGGGGCGGCAGGTTTTTCGCCGGCCGCCCCCCGTCACCGACCGCAACGCCGCCCGAGCGCAACGCCCGATGCTCAGCCCCTGGAGCCGCTCGCGCCGTCGCCGTCCGCAGTGGTGGTGTGAGGCCGGGCCGGCGGCACATGCTCCATCAGCTTCGTGAGCGCGCCGTTGGCGAAGGTCGCGCCGAGCGCCGACCCGGCCCCGATGGTCCAGCCCACCGGCCCGAGCGGGGTGCAGCCGAAGAACTGACTCACCCCCGGGGTCTGCACCACCACTACCAGGACGCCCAGTGACGCCGCCGTGGAGGCCAGTACGGCCGGGCTGGTGCCGCCGGCCAGGATGGTCTGCCCGAGTTGGGTGCCGACCAGGGAGACCAGGGCGACTGTGCCGGCCCGCTGACGGCGTCCGGTGTAGCGGGCCAACGTCCAGCCCGCGGTCGCGCCCAGCGTGGTGGCTGCCGCCCGCAGCCCGATCTCCCTGGTGAGGCTCTCGCCGAGCGCCGTGTCCGGGCCCTCCCGCAGCAGCGCGTCGGTGCGGTCCGACGCGGGTGGCCGAACCGCGATGGCCAGCGCCGGCGCCAGGTCGGTGAGCAGGTTGACCAGCAGGAGTTGTCGTCCGGTGAGCGCGGAGCGGCCGGTCGCCGCGGCGGTGAGCACACTGAACGCGATCTCGCCGAGGTTGCCGCCGACCAGGATGCTGAGCGCGTGCCGCACCGACGACCACATGGCCCGCCCCTCGATCAGGGTGGCGATGATGGTCTCCAGCCGGTCGTCGGTGACCACCAGGTCGGCTGCGGCGCGGGCGGCCGGGGTGCCCCGTTGGCCGAGGGCGATGCCGACGTCGGCCAGCCGGATCGCCGGGGCGTCGTTGGCGCCGTCGCCGGTCATCGCCACGGTCCGCCCGCACTTCTGCAACCCCTGGATGATCCGCACCTTGTGCGCCGGGGTGCAGCGGGCCACCACGTCGGTGTTGGCCAACCGCTCGGCGAGCGCGTCGTCGTCCAGTTGGTCGAGTTCAGCGGCGGTGACCACCCGCTGTTCGTCGTGCTCGCTGATGGTGGCGGCGATCGCCTCGGCGGTGGCCGGGTGATCACCAGTGATCATGATGGTGTGCACGCCGGCCTGCCGGATCCGGCGTACCGCTGGCGCTGCGCTCTCCCGGACACCGTCCGCGAGGGCCAGGAAACCCACGAAGGTCAGCCCTCGAACGTCGGAGTCGGTCACCTTCGGGTCGTTCACCGGGCACTCCGCGACGGCGAGGATCCGGTTTCCCGCGCCGGCCCGGTCGGCGAGCATCCGCTCCAGCTCCGCGCGGCCGGCGTCGTCCAGCGGCTCCTGACGACCGTCCATGCGCCGGGACGAGCAGCGTGGCAGCACCGTCTCCGGAGCACCCTTGACGCTCAACAACAGGTGACCGTCGGTCTGTCCGATGCTCGCGTGGTAGCCGCGGGACGGCTCGAACGGCAGCCCTCCGGCGGCCCGCCACCCGGCGGCACCGGTCTGCTCCACCACCCCGGCCTCCCCGGCGCCCCGCCGGACCGCCCGGTCGGTCTGCAACGCCAACTCCTCCGGATTCTTCGCGGCGGGGGTGGCCCGCAGCGCCGCGGCCAGCGTCATCCGCAGCCGGTCGTCCAACCGGTCCAGCGGGGCGTACCGGTCGCCGGCGCTGTCGCCGACCCCGGCGAGCAGCAACTGGCCCTCGGTGAGGGTGCCGGTCTTGTCGAAGCAGAGCACGTCCACCCGGCCCAGCGCCTCGATGGTGCGCGGGTTGCGGACCAACGCGCCGTGCTCGGCCAGCCGCCGGGCCGCGGCCAGCTGCGCCGCGCTGACCAGGAACGGCAGCCCTTCCGGCACCGACGCCACGGCGAGGTTCGCGGCGGTCGCCGCCGTTTCGGCCAGGGGTACGCCTCGAAGCAGGCCCGCGCCGGCCACCGCCACCGCGGAACCGGCCGCCAATGGGATGGCGGCGCTGGTCAACGAGCCGAGCCGAGCTTCCACTCCACTGGCGGGCGGGTCCTGCTTGACCAGGGCGAGACTGCGGCCGGATTCGGTGTCCGAGCCGGTCGCCACCACCACGGCAGTGCCGTGCCCGGCGGCGACGGTGGTGCCCTCGTAGAGCATCGAGTGTCGGTCGGCGATGGCGGCGGCCACCACCGGTCGGTTGGACTTGGCGACCGGCAGCGACTCGCCGGTCAGCGACGACTCGTCCGCCTCGAGACCCACCGACTCGAGCACCCGGCAGTCGGCGGGCACCGAGTCGCCCGGCTCAAGGGTGATGACGTCTCCGAGGACCAGGTCCTCGGCGGCGAGAACCTGCTCGGCCCCGTCGCGGCGGACCCGTGCGGTCACCGCCGAACGGGACAGGAGTTCGGCGAGCGACCGTTCGGTGTTGCGTTCGTGCACCGCCCCGATCAGGGCGGAACCACCGACGACGCTGCCCACCAGCGCGGCGTCGACGAGCGATCCGAACGACGCGGAGAGCACCGCCCCGGCCACCAGCACCGGGGTGAGCGGGTTGGACAACTCGTCCACGAAGGCACGCAGCAGCCCTCCGCTCCCCGGTCCGGCATTGCCGTTTCCGCCGGGACCGTGGTGTCGGCGTTGCGCTTCGGCGCCGGCCAGGCCGTCCGGGGTGGAGCGCAGGTGGTCGAGCACTGTGCCAACCGGCATGAGGTGCCAGGCGGTTGCCACCGGCGCAGGGGTGTCCGAATGGTCGTGCAACCGGCGGGCCTGCCAGACCCCGTTGGCGAAGGCCAGCCCGGCCGCGCCGTTGACCGCGACGAGCGACCGGCCGGGCAGCTCGGTCGGCGGGGCCGTGAACGCGCCCAGCGCCCCGAGACCGGTGCCGGCCATGGCCAGCCGGATGTTCTGCTGGGCCGTACGCCGAGCCACCCCGGTCGCCTCGATCACCAGCGCCACCACCCGCAGGTCGGCACCGACCAGCAGATGCGCCCCCCACGGCGGCAGCTCCTCCGGCGCGGCGAAACCAAGACCGCAGTCGGACGCGCCGAGCGCCTTCCGGTCCGCGGAAACCAGCATCACCACCGCGCCGTCGCGCTGCAACGCGCGTACCGACTCGGCCAACTGGTCCCCGCCGGGCAGCATCGCGTCGGCGAAGCCGTACCGCTGCTCGTCGCCGCCGGCCACGACCAGCCGCAGGCCGGCATGTCGGGCGGCGGCGGGCAGGCCGTCGACGCCGGGCGCGGGTTCCGGCTCGACCCGCAACAGAGCGGCGAGCCGGTCGCCGTGGGCGAGGCCGAGGAGTTGGCCGCCGGCCGAACGCAGCCGTTCCGCGTCCGAAATGGTGTCCGGGTCGTGGGCGGGAATCTGGTCCAGCGGCCCGAGCCGCCATCCGTCCGCCGTACGGGAAGCAGCCGGGTCGTCCGGGTCGAACAACGCGAAGGCCCGCTCGGCCACCTGGTCGACGTTCGCGTCGGCCGCTGGCGCCAGATCGGCCAGTACGCCCCGGTCCGAGCCGAGCACCGAGGCGTCCAGGACGAGCGTGTCGATACGGTCCAACTCCCGCAGCACACTGCGGTCCATCGCGATCACCCCGCGCCGGGCCAGCATCCGGCCGAGCTGGGCGCCGTACCCCTCGCGTCCGCTGCCGGGCGCCTTCGGCAGCGCGGACAGGCCCAGCGCGGCGGCCCGCTTGCGTCCGGCGAAGGGCAATGCCGCCGCGCTCGCCGCCGTACCGGCGGCGAGGGCCCGGTTGATGTACCGCTCGACCGGGCCGTGCGGCTTGGGCCGCGGACGGTCGGCTATCGGCCACCGGGCGACGGCACGCTCGGGGTCGCCGGTCAACCGCGGTTCGGCGCTCTCCCAGGCGGAGAACTGGGCCCGGTCCTCGCCCCACTCCACGAGCCGTTGGGCGCTGTCGACGACGATGCCGGTCCAGCGGCCGGCCAGGCCCTGTACGACGGCCTCGGCCAGGGGAAAGAGAATCTCCGCGCGCGGGTCGGAGCGCAACGCCTTGCCGAGGAACGCGTGCAGCTTCGGCTGCAGGTCGACCGCCGACAGCAGGCCGGCCACCTCACCGGGCAACGGCGCGAACGGCAGGATCCGGGTGGCCGCCCAGAGGGTCAGACCCAGCGCGTCCGAGGCGAGCGCGCCGAGGGTGCGCGGATTGTGCGGGCCTTCCTCCGGCGGATGTGGGGGTGGGATCTCCGGATCGGGCTCGTGGTCGCAGGTCCGCTCGACCCGGCTGATCGTGGCGATGAGGTCGTCGAGATCCGGTTCGGGGGCCTGCACGGCCACCACCACCCGCCCGGAGGGAGCGTTCACCCTGGCCCAGGCCACCCCGGGCATCCGCTCCAGCGCGCCCTCCACCTGCCGGGCGAGCTGGTCGCCGCCCTCCTGGCACACGCCGTGCACCTCGATGTGGTGCCGACCGGGCCGCGACCAGACCCCACGCCGGGCGAGCCCGACCGACCGGGCCAGCCGGGTCGCGACCGAGCTGACCGACCGGGACGCCTCGCCGACCAGGTGCGGTACGCCGAAGGACGGCAGGATGCGGCCGGCAGCGCGACCCGCCGCCGTCATCGAGGCGTACGGCTGGACGGGCGCCGGCCCGGCTCCCTGTTGCCCCTCGTCCTGACCTTGTCCATGTCGTCCTCCCACCGCACTCACGTCCGGCGGCCTGGCTTCCCGACCTGCCATCCGATATGCCCCCTGACCGGCGGAATTTTCCGCGGTCGCTGGCGCATGGACGGGGTGTGCCGTGGAATCCGACGACCATCACCGGACATGGGGAGGCCGGCATGAGCACGCTGACGCGACATCTCAACGGCTCACGGGAGAACGTCCAGATGTACAACCGGCGGGTGCAACTGCCGATGCTGGGTGAGGTGGCGGTGCCGCCACCGGACAAGGTCGTCTACTACGCCGGGCTCGGGGTCCTCGCCGCGCTACAGGTCATCGAGTGGCCGATCGCCGTGGTGATCACCGCCGGTCATCTGCTGGCAGACCAGCATTTTTCCGGGCTGGCGCGCGGGGTCGGGAGGGCGCTGCAAGACGCCTGACGAGAGCCGGGTCACCCGCCGGTTGACATGAATCAGGGTTGAAGTCGCATGCTCGGTCGATGCCGAGCACAGTCGTCACCGCCACACCCGCCGCACCGGGACTCTTCGCGCCCCGGCTGCGCGCGATGACGGTGGGCAGCGTCGCGCTGATCTCACTCCTCGCGTTCGAGGCCTTGGCGGTCGGTACGGCGATGCCGACCGTCGCGCGCAGCCTCGACGGGCTGGCGCTCTACGGGATCGCGTTCGGTGGCCCGTTCGCCACCGGTGTGCTGGCCATGGTGGTCTCCGGCATCTGGTGCGACGCCCGGGGTCCCAAGGGGCCGATGTGGCACGGCGTCGCCTGGTTCGTGGTCGGGTTGCTGATCGCCGGGACCGCCCCCGTGATGAGCGCGCTGGTCGTCGGGCGGGTCGTGCAGGGTTTCGGCTCCGGGCTGCTCTCGGTGGCGCTCTACGTGATCGTCGGGCAGGCGTACCCGCAGGAGCTGCACCGGCGGATCTTCGCGGCGTTCGCGGCGGCGTGGGTCGTACCGTCGCTGGTCGGGCCGGCGGTTGCCGGCCTGATCGTGCAGTACCTGGGCTGGCGGTGGGTTTTCCTGGCGGTGCCGGCGGTGGCCGTGCCGGCGGTGCTGCTGATCCATCCCGGTCTGCGGTCGCTGGGCCGAAGTGCGGCAACGAGCCCGCCGGCGGGTGCGGCCGCGCGGATCGGTTGGGCGTGCGGGGCCGCGGTGAGTGCCGCACTGCTGCACATCGGGGGACAGCAGCGCGGCGCCACCGCCCTGGTGCTGGTTGCGTTCGCCGTGGTCGGCCTGCTGGTCTGCGCCCCGCGCCTGCTGCCGGCCGGGTTCCTCCGGGCCGCGCGGGGGTTGGCCACCGTGGTGGGGCTGCGTGGCCTGGCGTCGGCGGCCTTCGTCGGCGCCGAGGTGGTCATCCCGCTGATGCTCTCCCGGGAACGGGGCCTCTCGCCGACCGCGGCCGGGCTGGTCCTCACCGTCGGCGCGCTGGCCTGGTCGGCGGGCTCCTGGTTGCAGGGCCGGATCCCGGTGCCGGCCTCGCGGGCCAGCCTGCCGCGTGCCGGGCTCAGCTGCATCACGGTCGGCACCGCCACGGTGGCGCTGGCCGTGCGGCCCGAACTGCCGGTGGCCGTCGCTGTGGTCGGTTGGGCGATCGCCGGTCTGGGCATGGGGCTGCTCTATCCGTCGTTGTCGGTGCTCACCCTTGAGTTGTCCGCGCCGGGTGAGCAGGGCCGCAACAGCTCGTCACTGCAACTGAGCGACTCCCTCTTCGCGGCGACGGTGCTCGCGCTGACCGGGGCCGTGCTGGCTGCGGGAAGTGCGCCGGGCCCGGCCAGCTACACGACGACGCTCGCGGTGACCGCGGGACTGGCGCTGCTCGGGGCGCTGCTCGCCGGCCGGGTCGTGGTGGGCGGGGGTGTGCGACCGGCCGGGTGATCGGCGGATTCGGCCGCGTTCCACCTCCTCGTGCCGGGAGGATGGCGTTCGATGAACTTCCTGACCGTGCTGCCGCTCGCCGTGGTCATGGTCGCCGGGACGCAGTTGGTGGTGGCGGTCTTCCTGGCCTCGTCGGATCGGCCCCGGGCGGCGTCGCTGGGCTTCCTCGCCGGCGCGGGGCTGGTGGTCGCCGCCGGGGTGACGGTTGCCTGGTTGTTGGCCAAGCTGGTCGGTGGAGCGGTCGCCGACGCCAGCGCCGTGGCAGGGAAGGTCGACCGCGGCCCTGCCATCGACCTGGTGGTGCTGGCCCTGCTCGTGATCCTGGCCGTGCTGATCTGGGTCCGCCGGGACCGCTCCGGACCGCCGCGCTGGCTGGGGAGCGTCGAGCACGCCGGTCCGCCGCAGGCGCTGCGGCTGGGTGGGCTGCTCTTCGTGGCGACGCCCACCGACGACCTGACCATGGCCACCGTCGGGGCGAGCGTGGCCCGACACGATCTGCCGTGGTGGCACCTGGCGCCGTTCGTGTTGGTCACCGTGCTCCTGCTCGCGCTGCCCCTGCTGGCGTTGCTGCTGCTGGGGAGCAGAGCCTCGCGGGTGCTGACCCGGATGCGGAAGTGGGCCGAGGGGCATGCCTGGATCGTCAACGAGATCGTGATCGCGTTCTTCGCGCTGCTCACCGTGTTGGACCTGATCCGGTCGAGGTGAGCCGCCGCCCGACCACCTGGCCGACACGTACGGGGGAACCGGCCGGAAATGAGAGCAACAACGGTTCACGTTCGTCTTACCGTGACGCCATGTTCGCTGTCGTCACCACTGTGATCCTCTACGTCTTCGGCTTCGTCTTCCTCTACGGCGTGATCCGGCTGGGTGTCCGGCACGCGTTCGAGGATCTGGAGCTGCAACGGGCCAAGGCCCAGCGCGAGGAGGAGTTGGCGGCCTCCCGCGACCGCTCCTTCATGCGCGACAACGCCTTCCTCGCCGGCAGTTGAGCGCCGGATCGATCCGGCCCGGCCCGGTGGCGTCGCCGGGGGGTCGGGGAGCCGCTGGGCGGTTCAGCGTCGCGGATGCGAGGATCGCACCCGTGATGGGAACGCTGAAGACCGAACCGGCCCGCGCCCGCCTGGATCTGCTCGCCCCGCCGGTCGCGGAGGCCATCGCGCAGTGGCCGGCCGACGCGCCGGTGGACGTCAACGACGTGCTGGTCGCGCCGATCGACGCCGACCTCGCCGACACCGCGGCGTTCTGCGCGGCGTACGAGGTGGGGCTGGACGTGTCGGCCAACTGTGTCGTGGTGGCGGGCAAGCGCGAGGGCGTGGTGCGCTACGCGGCCTGCATCATCCTGGCCACCACGCGGGCCGACGTGAACGGGGTGGCCCGCCGGGCGCTGGACGTCCGCAAGGCGAGCTTCGCCCCGATGGACGACGCTGTCGAGCTGACCGGCATGGAGTACGGCGGCATCACCCCGATCGGGCTGCCGGCGCAGTGGCCGATCCTGGTGGACGCGCGGGTCATCGCCACACCGCACGTGATCGTCGGGTCCGGCGTACGGCACAGCAAGATAGCGCTGCCGGGGCCGGCGTTGGGCGCGCTGCCCGGAGCCCAGGTGGTGGAAGGGCTGGCCAGGCCAGTCTGACCAGGCATCGGCATCGATGTTGTTGCACGTGAAACATCGTGATCATCGATGCCGGACGCTCGGCGGTCGGTGACTCAGTGTGAGTGCGCTGCGGACTCGCGCTGCTCGACCTCGGCCAGCGCGGCGAGCAGCGTCTGCACCTCCTGCGCACCGGAGACCGCGTACTTTGCGGCCAGCACGAAGGTCGGCACGCTGGTGATGCCCAGATCCCGGGCGGCGGCCAGGTCGGCGGCGACGTCGGCGACGCGCTCGTCGGAGTCGAGGAACCGGCGCGCGTCGGCCGCGTCCAGCCCGATCTCACCGGCCAGGGTGGCAAGCGCATCCCGCGAGCCGACGTCGACCCCGTGGTTGAAGTGCGCCTGGTAGAGCGCCTCCACCATCTCGGCCGCCCTGCCCTGGTCAGTCGCCCAGGAGACCAGCCGGTGCGCCTCGAAGGTGTTGGCGATCACCGCGCGGTCGTAGTCGAGCCGCAGCCCGTCGGCCGCCGCGACCTGGGTCACGTGGTCGACCATCTGCCGGGCGCGCTCCGGGCCGCCGAACTTGCCGGCCAGCGCCTCCACCAGAGGCTGGGGCTGCGGCACCGGCGACGGGTCGAGCTGGAACGGCCGGTAGCGGACCGTCACCTCACCCTCGTAGCTGGCGAGGGCCTGATCCAGGCGGCGCTTGCCGATGTAGCACCACGGGCAGATGACGTCCGCGTAGATCTCGATCTCCATGATCGGTGCCAACCTCGCGGTCAGCCGAGTTGTTCCCGGATCTGCCGCTTGAGACGGCCAAGGATCGCCGTGCCGCCGCGAATCCGCAGCGGGCTGATCGCCTGGGCCAGCCCCATTCGCTGGTAGAGGTCGTCCGGCACGGCCAGCACCTGCTCGGCGCTCGCCCCCGCCAGCCCTTCGGCGAGGATCCCGGCGAACGCCCGGGTGGTGGGTGCCTCCGGGGGGCAGTCGAAGAGCGTCTCCACGGTGCCTTCCGGAGTCACCCGGGCGCGCAGGAAGAACGCCGTCTGACACTCGGGCACCTGTTCCATGCCCTCGCGCTCCGCGGCGCCCTCCGGCAGCGCCGGGATGACGTCCGCGTACTCCAGGAGCATCTCCAGCACCAGGTCGCGCGGCGCGGCGGCGAACTCGTCGACGATCTCGGCCAGTCGGGCCGGCATGTCAGCCATGCGTCGAGGCTACCGCCGTCGTGCCGGGGCCCCGGTCACACGGTGGGCGACTGCTCGCTGATCTCGCTGAGCGCGCTGCTGGGGTCGAGCTGCATGGCCAGGTCGCCGAGCGAGACGATCCCCACCAGCTTGCGGTCACTGTCACAGACCAGCACGCGTCGGATGCCCCGCTCCCGCATGAGCGCCGCCGCCTCACCCGCCGTGCAGTGTTGCTCGATCATGACGACCTCGCGGGTGATGATCGAGCCGATGGTGGTGGCCGCAGGGGAGCTGTTCTCCGCCACGGCCCGCACCACGATGTCCCGGTCGGTGAGCATGCCGGCGAGGCTCGCGCCGTCGGTGACCACCACATCACCGATGTCGGCCTCCTTCATCACCCTGGCCGCCTCGTCCAGGGTGGTCTCGGCCGGCAGGTACACGACCTGCTTGGTCATCACGTCACTGACCCGGTAACCGGTCATGAGAGCCTCCGAAGACGTTTCCACCCGATCCGACTGCACTACCCCGTGACGCGACAGCTACACCAGGCTCGCACGTTCCTGGCGTACCTCGTGGACGAGTCGATCCACCAGACCGTCCAGCGGCAACTCGGTGCGCCCGTCACCGGCCCGCTCACGCAGCTCGACGTACCCGTCGGCGAGCCGGCGACCGACCACGACGGCCCGGGGGATGCCGATCAGCTCGGCGTCGGTGAACTTGACCCCGGCCGAGACGTGCGTGCGGTCGTCGACCAGCACCCGCAGGCCGGCGGCGGCGAGACGCCCGCCGAGCTCCAGCGCCGCGTCGAGCTGCGGGCCCTTGCCCGCAACCACCAGGTGTACGTCACACGGCGCGACCGCCGCCGGCCAGACCAGTCCCCGGTCGTCGTGGTGCTGCTCGGCGACGGCCGCAACCGCCCGGGAGACCCCGATGCCGTAGCAGCCCATGGTCGGCCGGACCGGCTTGCCGGCCGGCCCGAGCACGTCGACCGCGAAGGCGTCGGTGAAGCGGCGGCCGAGCTGGAAGATGTGCCCGATCTCGATGCCCCGCCGGATGGTCAGCTCGCCCGCCTCGCACTCCGGACAGGGGTCGCCGGCGCGGACGTCGGCCGCCTCGATGGTGCCGTCGGGGGTGAAGTCCCGTCCGCACACCACGTCGGTCGCGTGTCGGCCCGGCTCGTTCGCCCCGGTCAGCCAGGCAGACCCGGTCACCACCCGAGGGTCGACCAGGTAGCGGATGCCCAGCTTGTCGAGCAGTTGCGGGCCGATGTAGCCGCGAACCAGCTCCGGATGATCGGCCCACTCCTCGAAGACGGTCACCTGTGCCGGGTGCAGTGCGGCACCGGCCCGCTTCAGGTCGACCTCCCGGTCACCGGGCAGCCCGACGACCAGGAGCTCGGCCCGGTCGGCACCCGGCTGACGAACGGACAACACGACGTTCTTCAGGGTGTCGGCGGCGGTCCAGCCGTCCCGACCGCCCAACCGGCGCGCGTTGGCCAACTCCACCAGGCTCGCGATCGTCGGAGTCTCCGGGGTGTCGTGCACCTCGACGGCCGGCTGCGCGCTCGGGTCGCCGGCGCTCGGAACCCGGGTGGCCACCGCCTCGGTGTTCGCCGCGAAGTCGCAGGAGGTGCAGCCGACGAAGGTGTCCTCGCCGACCGGCGTCGCCGCCAGGAACTCCTCCGACGCGGAGCCGCCCATCGCGCCGGACATCGCCCGCACCACCGTGTAGTCCAGCCCCAACCGGTCGAAGATCCGCTGGTACGCGGCGCGATGCCGCCCGTACGCCTCCCGCAGCCCCGCCTCGTCCAGGTCGAAGGAGTACGCGTCCTTCATCAGGAACTCCCGGCCACGCAGCAAGCCGGCACGCGGCCGAGCCTCGTCGCGGAACTTCGTCTGCACCTGGAACAGCGTCACCGGGAAGTCCCGGTACGAGGTGAACAGGTCCTTGACCAGCAGCGCCGCCATCTCCTCGTGGGTGGGTGCCAACAGGTGCTCGGCACCACGCCGGTCGGCGAGGGTGAAGATGTCGTCGCCGTACTCCGTCCACCGGCCGCTGGTGCGGTACGGCTCGGCGGGCAGCAGCGCCGGAAAGTGCACCTCCTGGTCGCCGATCGCCAGCAGCTCGCCCCGCACCACCTCGGTGATCCGATCCAGCACCAGCTTGCCCAGCGGCAGCCAGGTGTAGCCGCCCGGTGCGGCCCGACGGATGTAGCCGGCGCGCAGCAGCAGCCGGTGGCTCGGCACCTCCGCGTCGGCCGGATCCTCGCGCAGGGTCCGCAGCAACAGGGTCGACATGCGTAGCAGCATTCGCGCAGCCTAGAGCGGACGTGCCCGGCCCGGCGATCCAATTCGGTCCGAAGCGGGGCGTCACTGTCGGATGTTGGCGCCCTGGGCGGCAACCACCGGAGACCAGCGTGACGTCTGGAAGGGCATCAAGTTCGCCGCACCATGACCCGAAGGATCGGCTCGTGTGGATTCTCTGACGGAGTTCGACTCGTTCGTCCGTACTCGCACGCCGGCGCTGCTGCGCTCGGCCTACCTCCTCACCGGCGACCAGCATCTGGCCGAGGACCTGGTCCAGTCGGCCCTGGCACGCACGCACCGCTCCTGGAACCGCCTGCACCGCACCGGCAACGCCGAGGCATACACCCGCAAGACCATGTACCACCTGCAAGTGTCCTGGTGGCGCCGCCGTCGGGTTCCCGAGTCGATGCCGGGCGACCTGCCCGAGCCACGCGGAGGCGGCTCGGTGTCCGACCACGCCCAGCAGACCAGTCTGCGGCTCACCCTCAAATCAGCGCTGCTGAAGCTCTCCCCGAAGCAACGTGCCGTGCTGGTGCTGCGGTTCTTCGAGGACCGCACCGAGGCAGAGACGGCGGACCTGCTCGGCGTCACCGTCGGCACGGTGAAGAGCCAGACGGCCAGGTCGCTGGCCAAGTTGCGTGCCGTCGCGCCCGAGCTTGCCGAGCTGTACGTCCTGGAAGGAAGCACCCGATGAACGACCAGCGTCTCCGGCTCGACCTGGCCGACCTGGCTGGGGAGGTCGACCCGGTCGACCTTCGCGACCGTACCCTGCGAGCGTCCCGCCGGCTCGGCATCCAGCGCGCGGTTGCGTCCTCGGCCGCGGCCCTGGTGCTGATCGGCGCTGCCACCGGTGCTGCCTTCGTGATCCGCCCGGATGCCACCGGACCCGCTCCGCTGCCGGCGAACACCCCTTCGATCACAGTGGCGCCCACGCCGACCGGATCTCCGTCGGGCCCGGCGCCGACCGTGTCTCCCGGCACCTCGGGGAGCCCGGGCGATCCGACGGTGAAGGTTCTGACCGGCACGCTCTACTACCTTGGTCGTACGTCGAAGGACGCGGTCGTCCACGCCGTCCAGGGTGGAGCGGACCGGACGGTGGCCCGGATCCCGCTCGGCGGTGAGCCGTGCGTCGGCAATTCCATCACCGTCTCGCCCGACGGGCAGCGGCTGGCCTGGGTGGAGGACGCCGACACGGCGGGTTTCGGGGCGCTGATGACCGCCGCGATCGACGGGACGCGCAAGCGGAAGCTCGCCACCAAGGTCGGTTGTCTGGGCAGCAGGGCATTGGTGTGGATGGGGAGCGACCGCCTGATGGTCCGGCAGGACGACGGGGCGTCGGTCCTGATGAACGCAGTCACCGGTAGGCCTGTCGACGGTGATCGGGGTGAGGAGACGGACCCGTGCTGGTCCGCCGACGGTCGTTTCCTGGCTGCCATGGACGAGTCGGGGCCGTTCGTCTCCGGTCCGGGAAGCCGTCGCCCCTACCACTACGACCCGCCGAGCGAGGATGCCGACAAGTACGACGGTTGGAGCGTCCGCAGCGTGTCCATGGACGGTCGCTACGTGGCGGTGGGTTGGAAGGGGACCGACCCGTCTCGTCGCGACGACAGCCACGCAGTCGTCGAGGTCGCCACCAGCAGGGTCAAGACGCTGCCGGTCAACGGCGAGGTCAAGAACATCTTCTTCACCTCCGACGAGTTGGTTCTGATCCGTCGAGCGGGTCGGATCGTCGTGCTCGACGCCAGGTTTGAGGTGCTGGACGAAGTCGCCGAGGCCCGCGGCACCCGAGGGCTGGCGCTGCTCGCGTACGCGCCCTGACGGCTGAGCTGCCGGCGACGGCCGGGCGGAGCCTGAATCAGGTTCCGCCCGGCCGGCGCTCAATGACCTGCGACACGTCGGCGGATCGGGGCCCCGTGTGTCGCCTCTCCGGTGACAGACTGGTCGCCGCAGGCAACGAAGGCGTGAGGGGGCGCGGGTGCGCTGGCGCAGTTATGTCGCGGTCGGGGACAGCTTCACCGAGGGTATGGACGACGCGTACCCGGACGGCACCTACCGGGGCTGGGCGGACCTGGTCGCGACCCGGCTCGCCGCCGACGCCGGGCCCGACTTCCGGTACGCCAACCTGGCCATCCGGGGACGGCTCTTCCCCAGCGTGGTCGCCGAGCAGGTGCCCTCCGCCGTGGCGATGAAGCCGGATCTGATCAGTTTCGCGGCCGGCGGCAACGACGTGCTGCGGCGCACCTTCGATCCGGACACGCTGGTCGCCCGCTTCGACGAGGTGGTCCGGCAGCTGCGCTCGGGCGGCGCGGACGTGCTCCTCTTCCGGTTCGCGGACGTGATGGCCCGACTGCCCGGCCAACGCCTCGTCGCCCCCCGGGTGCAGCTGCTCAACCAGGCGGTCGGCGAGACCGCCGAGCGGCACGGCGCCATCATGGTCGACCTGTACGCCGACGACACGTTCCTCAACCCCATGCTCTGGAGCACCGACCGGCTGCACCTGTCTCCGGCCGGGCATCGACGGGTCGCCGGGCAGGTGTTGAACGCCCTCGGGGTTGGTTGCGACGAGGAGTGGCTGATGGTTCCGCCGCACCCGGCACCGTCGCCGTGGCTGGCTGCCCGCGCTTCCGATCTGCGGTGGGCCGGTCAGTACCTCGCCCCCTGGGTGAAGCGGCGGTTGACCGGTCGGTCGTCCGGCGACACGGTGACGGCGAAGCGCCCGCAACTCGGCCCGCTCGTCGACTGAGCATGCTCACCCTGCACACGGCGGCCCTGCTGCGGCGCGACCAGGACGGCGAGTCGTTGCCCGACCACGCCGTGCTGGTCAGTGGCGACCGGATCGAGGCCGTCGGCCCACTGGCCGAGCTGAGTTCGGCGTACGCCAACGCCCGGGTTCGCCGCTGGCCTGGAACGCTGGGGCCGGGTCTGCTGCACGACTGTCCGCTGCCGCCCGCGCCAACCCCGCGTGAGCGGGTGCACGCGCTGCTGCGTACCGGGGTGACGGCGGTGCTGGCGGAACACCTGACCGACCCCGCCCTGCGGGCCGCCGCCGAGCGCGGCGACCTGCTGGTGCTGGCCACCGCCGTGGCGCCGACGCTGCGGTCGGCCGGGCGGGCCGACCTCGCGGTGCACGGCGTCGACGGGGCCTGTCTGGTGACCGTCGTCGCTGGTCGGATCGCCCACCGCCGCGCCTGAACGGCGTACCTTGGGGATCATGTCTGTGCCGAACGATCCCGATCCCCGCCTCCAGTCGTACGCGGACCCGCAGCGGCTGGTCACCACCGAGTGGCTGGCCGAGCATCTGGGCGATGAGGGCCTCGTCGTCGTCGAGTCCGACGAGGACGTGCTGCTCTACGAATCCGGTCACATTCCCGGTGCGGTCAAGGTCGACTGGCACCTGGACCTGAACGATCAGGTGACCCGGGACTACCTGGACGCCAAGAGCTTCGCCGAGATGTGTGCCGCGAAGGGCATCGGTCGGGGCGACACGGTCGTCTTCTACGGCGACAACTTCAACTGGTGGGCCGCGTACGCCCTCTGGGTCTTCACGCTCTTCGGCCACGCCGATGTGCGACTGCTCGACGGCGGTCGACAGAAGTGGATCGCCGAGGGACGCGAGGTGACCCGGGACAAGCCGGCTCGTCCGCGCGCCGACTACCCGGTGCCGCTGCGGGACGACGCGCCGCTGCGGGCCTTCCGTGAGCAGGTCATGGCGCACGTCGCCTCCGGCCGGCCACTGGTCGACGTCCGGTCGCCGGGTGAGTACACCGGCGAGATGCTGCACATGCCGGACTACCCGCAGGAGGGCGCGCTGCGCGGTGGGCACATCCCGGGCGCGGTCAGCAAGCCGTGGAAGTCCGCCGCCAACGAGGACGGCACGTTCAAGTCCGCCGACGAGCTGAAGGCGATCTACGCCGACCAGCTCGGGCTGAGCCCGGACGACGACGTGATCGCGTACTGCCGCATCGGCGAGCGGTCCAGCCACACCTGGTTCGTGCTGCGGCACCTGCTGGGCTACCCGCAGGTGCGCAACTACGACGGCTCGTGGACCGAGTGGGGCAACCTGGTCCGGGCACCCGTCGTCAAGGGTGACCAGCCCGGCGGCCTGGCCGTCTGACAGATCGTCGTGTGATCGACTCGGGTTCCCTGATGTCGTGCTGCCCCCTTCGCTGGGACACCACGGCATCTATGAAAACCCGAGTCGATCACGTCCAGACGACGCGGCCCTTGTCAGCCAGCGAGTGCGATCACGCCACGCAGGTCGCGGACGATGCCGGTGATCTCGCCGGTCTCCGGATGCCAACGGGCCAGGGCAGCCGGTTCCAGTCGGAGCAGCACCGCGCCCTCGTTGTCCCAGCCCAGCACGACACAGCAGCCCTTGCCGCGGTCCCGGCCCAGGTCGAGCAGGTGGAGCACGGCGCCGGTCCGCGCGTCGAGCACTGCCGCCCCCTCGGCGCCGTCGGTCTCACTGCTGGTGATCCAGGCTGCCCGAGCCAGCCGCTCGCCGTGCAGCCAGCCCCGGCCGTAGAACTCGTTGACCTGGTAGGGAGACGGCAACGCCGAGCGGTCGATCAGCTGTTCGGAGCGGATCTCACCCTCCCGGGCGGTCCGGCTGCGTAGCTTCAGGCCGGTCCCCTCGCCGTACATGTCGATCAACGGGGCCTCGCGGCCGGCGGCCGGGTCGGGCGCGATCAACTCCCAGGTCGACACGTCGATCGTGCTGGCCGCCCCGGTGACCCGGTCCACCGCATACGTCCGGTCGTCGCCCCCGACCAACACCCGGTCGTGCGCCCACACCACCAGCTCCAGGTAGCCGTCGAGCGGTATCCGGCGGACGGCCGCCGTGGTGAGGTCCACCATGATCAGCTCCTTGGTCTGCGCGAACGCGGCCGACCGGCCGTCCGGCGACAGCACTCCCGGCTTGAGGGCCGCTGCCTCGTTGCCGCTCGCGTCCCGGGTGGGTGCCAGCGTCACCACGTCGAGGCTGCGCACCACGCCGTCGTTGCCGAGCACCCGGACCGGGCCGTCCTCGCGACCCTCCTCGTCCAGCGGCTGGAACAGCGCCAGTGCCCGCTGGACCGGTCGCTCGGAGAGCGGCACCGTCGCCGGGTCGCCGAGCTTGGCCAACGGATCGGGCGGGTAGGTCAGCTCGGCGGGCGGTTTCTGCACCGGAGCACCGTGGGTGGGATCGGTGGTCGGGTTGACCGTCGGGCCGACCGGAGGGGCCGGCGTCGGGTCGGCGGGCGGTCGCAGTGCCGCCACCATGCCGCCACCGACCAGCAACACGGCCAAGGCGACCACTCCGACGGCCCGCCGGGTACGCCGGGTACGCCGAGCCCGCTCCCATCCGGCGGCGGCCGGCTGGCTGGGGAGCACGTCCTCGACGCTGACGGTCAGCAGTTGGCGCAGTTCCTGCTCGTTCACGGGTTCACCTCCAAGCCGCGGGCCAGATCGGCCGAGCCTTGGCTCGGTCGGGCGTCGCGGGCGAGGTCCGGGGCGACCTCGCGGAGTCGGCGCAGCGCCGCGTGGCACTGGCTCTTCACGGTGCCGACGGTCACCCCGAGCGCCTCGGCGGTGGCGACCTCGGTCAGGTCCTCGTAGTAGCGCAACACCAGCACGGCCCGCTGCCGTGGTGGCAGCAGGCCCAGCGCGTCGTGCATCGTCAGCCGTAACGCGCCGTCACGGTCGTGGGCCACCTGGTCCGGCGGTGCGGCACTGAGCCATTCCCGCCGCCGGCGACGCCACCACGACACCGAGTCCCGGTAGAGGATGGCGCGCACGTACGCGGAGGGGTCGCCGTCGCGGACCGAGGACCAGCGCAGCGCCAGCTTCAGCAGCGCGTCCTGGAGGAGGTCTTCGGCCTGATGCCGGTTGCCGCAGATCAGGTAGGCCGCGCGGAGCAGCCGGTGCTGGTGGTTCTCCACGAAGGCGAGGTAGCCGTCGCGTCCGTCGTCCCTCGTCGGCGCCATCCGCCCCCCTCCCGGCCGTCGCGGTGTACGCGTCATCTGGCAGACGCACGGGAGGTGGGAAAAGGTTGGGTCAGCTCGGTGGCGTTCCGGTCAGATAGCGCTGGAGGGTCGGCGCGATCCAGGCGACCAGCTCTTCCGGCGCAGTGTCCACCATGGGCGGCAGGCGGACGATGTACCGGGTGAAGGCGAGGCCGAGGACCTGACTGGCCACCAGGCCGGCCCGGCGGGCAGTCAGCGCCGGGTCGGTGCCGAACGTGGCCACGGCGGCGGTGAGCTGGTCGGCGAAGATGCCGCGCATGCGTTCGGCAGCGCCGGGGTTGGTGCTGGCGGCCCGCAGCAGCGCCACCAGGGTCTCGTCGCCCTCCCAGCGGGCGAGGAAGTGCCGGACCAGCACCTCACCGAGTTGAGCGGGCGGCACCGAGGTCAGGTCGGGCAGGCGTAGGTCGAACTCGGCCGCCGCCGCGAAAAGCCCCTCCTTGCTGCCGTAGTAGCGCATCACCATCGACGGGTCGATCTGGGCGTCGGCGGCGATGGCCCGGATAGTGGCGCGCTCGTAGCCGTCGGCCGCGAACCGTTCCCGGGCCGCTCGCAGGATCGCCGCCCGGGTGGCGTCGGAGCGGCGGGGCTGGGTCGACTGCGCGGACGGCGTCATGCCAACGACCGTAGGCCAACGGATGTTGACATGCAATCGAGCGGGCCCTAGCGTTGCCAACAAGTGTTTGCCAACAACCGTTGGCAACGATTGCCTGGAGGTGGCCATGCTGCCCACGAGCACCGACGTCCTGGTGGTGGGCGCCGGCCCCACCGGTCTCGCCACCGCGTTGACGCTGGCCCGGCGCGGGGTCGAGGTGACTGTGCTGGACCGGTTGGCCGCGCCGCCCACGACCTCCCGCGCCGCCGTCGTGCACGCGTACACCCTGGAGGTGCTGGACCGGATCGACGTCGCGGCGCCGCTGATCGCCCAGGCGGTGCGGACGCCGCGTTTCACTGTGCGCGACCGGGACCGGGTGCTGCTGTCGGTGCCGTTCCACGAGTTGCCGTCCCGCTTCCCCTACGCGCTGCTGGTCTCGCAGGCGGTCACCGAGGCCGTGCTCACCGAGAAGTTGGCCGAACTCGGTGTCCAGGTACGGCGGTCGTGCCAGCTCACCGGGCTGAGCCGCGCCGGTGACGGCATGCTCGCGCAGGTCGACGACGAGGCGCTGCGGGCCCGGTTCGTGGTTGGTGCGGACGGCCTGCACAGCACGGTCCGGCGGCTCGCCGGCATCGGCTTCACCGGCGGCAGCGACGAGGAGTCCTTCGTGCTCGCCGACGTGCGGGTGCGCAGCGTGCTGCCCCGCGACGAGGCGGCGATCTTCCTCGCCCGATCCGGGCCGCTGGTCTGGGCTCCACTGCCCGGCGGGGTGGTCCGGTTGGTCGCCGCCGTGGCGAGCGCCCCGGCCGAACCGGATGCGGCCTACCTCCAGGCGCTGCTCGACGAGCGCGGCCCGGCGCGACGACCCGACCAGGTGACCGAGGTGCTCTGGGGCTCCCGGTTCCGGGTGCACCACCGGATCGCCGACACCTTCCGAGCCGGGCCGGTGCTGCTGGCCGGCGACGCCGGGCACGTGCACAGCCCGGCCGGCGGGCAGGGCATGAACCTCGGCATCTGCGACGCTGTCGCGCTCGGCACCGCCGTGGCGGACGTGCTCGACGGCGGCCCGGAGACGCTGCTCGACGACTACACCGCCCGGCAGCGGCCGATGGCCGAGGACGTGCTGAGCTTCGCCGCCGGGCTGACCAGGTTGGCCGGCGTCTCCCCGGCTCGTCGGCCCGCCCGGGACATGTTGCTCCGGCTGCTCGGTGCCGTTCCACCGGCCCGTCGGCGCATCGCGCTGCGCCTGTCCGGGCTGTCGCACCGGGAGCCGACTCCGGGCTAGCCCGCGCGGCTCAACACAGCGGTCGCGGCCGGTCGCAGTGTCCGCCACGCGGCGAGGGTGACCAGCGCGAACGTCCCCGCCGCCGCGCCCGCCACCGGCACCGTGCCGTACGCCGCAGCGGCCAACCCGGCGAGCGCCGCCCCGAGCGGTGCGGTGAGCAGACCGACCATCCGCTGGGCCGCGCCGACCCGGCCCAGCAGTTCGCTCGGCACCTGCCGCTGCCCGTACGACGCCCACAGGCTGTTCCACACCACAGTGCCGGAGGCGAAGACGGCCAGCGCGATCCCGCCCGACACCGGATGCCGAGCCAGCGCGAAGCCGGTCAGCGCCACGGTCTCCACGGCCAGCACCACACGCAGCGCCGGCACCGTGCCGAGCCGGGCCGCGAGCCGCCCGGCCCCGAGCGCCCCCGTCACACCCCCGACGATGGCGGTGGCGGTGAACAGCCCGTACCCGGCCGGCGGCACCCGCAGCACGTCCAGCGCGTAGAGCACCAGCACCGCCATGATTCCGCTGATCGCCAAGTTGCTCGCGGCGGTGAGCACTGTGACCCGCCACAGGGTCCGGTGCGCCCGCAGCCAACGCAGCCCTTCGGCGATCTCGCTCCACACCGAGCCGCGCCGCCGCGCAGTCCCCGGGGTGATGGCGGCAGGCGGGCTGAGGGCCAGCACGAGCAGGGCAGCCGCCGCGAAGGTGACGGCGTCGACGGCGAACGGGAGGGCCGGGGCGACGGCGAACAGGAGACCGGCGGCGGGCGCTCCGATGAAGCCACCAGCCACGGCGGACCCCGCCTGGAGCCGGCCGTTCGCCCGGGGCAGCGCGTCCGGCGGCACCACCGCGGGGAGCAGCGCGAACGAGGCGGAGTCGAAGAGAGTGCCCAACGTGGCGAGCAGAAACGCCGCCACCAGCAGCACCAGGACACTGACCCGGTTGAGCGCGACCACCACGGCCAGCGTTGCCACCACGGCCGCGCGTACACCGTCGACCACTGCCATCGTCCGACGGCGGTCCCACCGGTCCGCGTACACGCCGCCGAGCAGGCCGAAGAGCAGCGGCGGCAACTGCCCGGCGACGGTGACCGCCGCGATGATTCGCGGATCGCGGGTCACGGTCGCGGCCAGCAGGGCCAGTGCCGGGGTACGCAGCGCGTCCCCGAACCGGGACGAGACGGCTGCGGACCACAGGAGCTGGAAGTCCCGGCCCAGAGCGGAGGAAGTCATGCCGGCGACCGTGCCGGTTCGACCGGGTCGAGGGTCAAGCCGTCGGGCAGAAGGGGACCGCGCCTGTCGGTGATCATGGGTACGGTGAGCGCCGGCATCGGGACCGGGGAGACATCAGGCGTGGATCACACTTTCCAGGTCGACCTACGTGGCGTGGTTGACCTGCTCAGTCATCACCTCTACGGCAGCCCGCGGGTCTACGTCCGCGAGCTGCTCCAGAACGCGGTGGACGCGATCACCGCCCGACGCGGGACCGAGCCGGACGCGCCGGCGCTGGTACGCATCGAACCCCCGGACAGCACCGGCGACGGCACGCTACGGGTGCACGACACCGGCATCGGCCTGACCGAGGCGCAGGTGCACGAGCTGCTGGCCACCATCGGCCGCAGCTCGAAGCGCGACGAGCTTGGTTTCTCCCGGCACGAGTTCCTCGGCCAGTTCGGCATCGGTCTGCTCTCCTGCTTCCTGGTGGCCGACGAGATCCAGGTGCTCACCCGGCACGGCGACAACCCCACGGTTCGCTGGACCGGGTACGCCGACGGCCGGTACGCGGTGACGGTGGCGCCGCCGGAGGCCGCCCGCGCCGAGCCGGGCACCACAGTCACGCTAATGCCCCGCCGCGACGCGGACCAGTGGTTCACCACCGCGACCGTCACCGACCTGGCCCGGCTCTTCGGCGCACTGCTGCCGGTCACCGTCCGCGTCGGCGACGTCGTCACCACCACCGGGGAGCCGCCCTGGCCGACCACGCCGGGTGCGCCACTGGACCGAGCGGCGCTGATCCGGTACGCCCGGGAGACGCTCGGCGTGGACCCGTTCGACGTCGTGGCGCTGGCCGTGCCGGAGGCCGGGCTGACCGGTGTCGCCGTCATCCTGCCGACGCCGGTGAACCCGGCGGCCCGGGCCGGGCATCGCGTCTACCTCAAGCGGATGCTGCTCACCGAGAACGCCGACGGGCTGCTGCCCGAGTGGGCGTTCTTCGCGCACTGTGTGGTGGACGCGACCGAGCTGCGCCCGACCGCCAGCCGGGAGGCCCTCTACGAGGACACCCTGCTGACGGCGACCCGGGAGGCGCTCGGCGACCAGGTGCGCGGCTGGCTGGTCCGGTTGGCCCGGCACGACCCGCATCGGCTGGCCGAGTTCCTCCAGGTGCACCACCTCGGCGTGAAGGCCCTGGCGTTGCACGACGACGAGATGCTCCGGCTGGTCGACCGGTGGTGGCCAATGGACACCAACGTCGGCACGCTCACCCTCGCCGAGTTTCGCGAACGCTACGGCGTGCTCCGCTACGCGGCGAGCCTGGACGAGTTCCGTCAGCTCGCCGCGGTCGCCGCCGCGCAGGACCTGGCGGTGGTCAACGCCGGCTACACGTACGACACCGAGCTGATCGAGCGGCTGCCGGTGGTGGACCGCTCGGTGCTGATCGAGCGGCTGGAGCCGAGCGACCTCACCACCCGGTTCGACGCGCTCGACCCGCAGGTGGAGTTGGCGCTGCGACCGTTCCTCGCGGCGGCGCAGCGGGCCGTCGAGCGTTCCGGCTGCGAGGTGGTCATCCGGGCGTACGACCCGGTCTCGCTGCCTGCGCTCTACCTGGTCAGCCGGTCGGCGGCGTTCAACGACCAGCTCGCCGCCAGCCGGGACCGGGCCGACGAGCTGTGGGGTGGAGTGCTCGACGCGCTCGCCGCCACCGCCCCGCCGGACCGTCCGCAGTTGGTGCTCAACCACCGCAACCCGCTCGTACGACGGGTGACCATGCTGAGCGACCCGGAGCTGGTCGGTCTGGCCATCGAGGCGCTGTACGGGCAGGCGCTGCTGCTCGGCCACCATCCGATCCGCGCGGCCGACGCCGCGCTGCTGAACGATTCCTTCCTCGGCCTGCTCGGCCGGGCTGTCCCGGGACGGGAGTGAGCATGAGCGACGAGGATCTGTGGCGGGTGCTGCGCGGCATCTCCGAAATGCCGTACGGGGCGGGGCAGATCGCCGCGCTGGAGCAGTTGCTGCGCCGGGTGGACGCCGCCGACGACCGGCACCTCGCGTTCGTCACCCGGATGCAGGCCACCACCGGCTACATCTACGGCGGTGAGCCGGCCAAGTCCTTCGTGACCTTCTCCTGGTGTCTGTCCGAGTTCGACCGGGACCCGCAGCCCTACCATCAGCGCCACCTGCACCAACTGCTGTGGCACTTCAAGTACATGGCGTCCGGCCTGCTGAAGTTCCCCGAGGTGCCACTGGACCGCACGTACGCGGTGCTGGACGACATGGAGCGGCGTTACCGGGCCGGCGGGCACAGCCTTCAGGCCGTGCACAAGCACCGGTTCCGGGTTGCCGAGCACGTGGGCGACGTCGAGGCCGCCGCGCACTGGTACCGGCTCTGGCAGACCACTCCTCGCGACGAACTCTCCGACTGCGCCGGCTGTGATCCGACGAGCCAGGTGAGCTACCTCGCCGACACCGGCCGGGACGCCGAGGCGGTGGCGCTGGCTGAGCCGGTGCTCGCCGGTCGGCTCACCTGCACCGAGCAGCCGCAGGCGATCCTCACCGCGCTGCTCCTGCCGTACCTGCGCACCGGGCGGGCCGAGGAGGCGCGGGACGCGCACCGGGAGGCGTACCGCCGGCTGCGTGGCAACCTCGCGGACTTGTGGGACATCGCGGACCACGTCGAGTTCTGCACGCTGACCGGCAACGAGGCGCGGGCGGTCGAGCTGGTCGAGCGGCACCTGGACTGGCTGGACCGGCCGCCGTCGCCGGCCGCCGCCATGCACTTCGCGGCGGCGGCCTCCGCAGCGCTGCGTCAGGCCGGCCCGTCGACCGTGTACCGCCGGGCCGCCGAGGGCCGGCCGGCCGCCGAGGTGTCGGCGGCGTCGTTGGCGGACGAACTGGCCGAGACCGCGGCCGGTCTGGCCGCCCGCTTCGACGCCCGTAACGGCACGAGTCAGCAGTCCGAGTGGATCGCTCGTCGGCTGGCAGTGCAGGCCAGCGGGGAGCATGTGCCGCTGTCGGCGAGCGTCCGTCGCCGCCCGGCCCGCCCGACCCGTCCGGTCGCGGACGAGCCGGGCACACCAGCGTCGTCCACCGAGCGAGCCGAGCGAGTGCGCAGCGGTAAGGGTGAACGACCTGCCGTGACCGTGCCCGCCGACGCCGGCCCGGACGATCTGCTGAACCTCGCGGAGCAGAGCTGGGGCCGGCACGACCGGGCCACCTTCCGGGCGGCGCTGGTCGCCTTCGACGACCGGTTCGGCTCCGCCGAGCTGCCCGCCCGCACGTCAGCGCACCGGCTGGCCCTGCGCGCGTCGGAGCGTGGCGACGAGGACGACATCGATGGTGCGATCAAGCTGAATCGGGCGGCGTTGGAGCTGTACCGGGAGGCGGGCGAGGAGGTGGCCGCCCAGGCGGTCGCCGGGCGGCTCGGCGTGCTGTTGACCCGCTCCGACGAGGAAACCGAGGAAGGCCTGCTGCTGGTCCGGGAGGCGGCCGAGGTCCTGGACCGGCTCGGCGACGCCGCGCAGCGGGCGGCCGGACACGACCGCGTGGCGTTGGTGCTGCTGCACCGCGAGCGCTGGGCGGACGCGCTCGCCGCGCTCGACCGGGTACCTGCCGACGCGGGCGGCGATCGGCACCTGGCGGCCCGGATCGCACTGCACCGGGGGCACCTGCTGGAGCAGTTGGACCGCGTCGACGAGGCCCGCGCCGCCGTCGACGAGGCACGTCGGATCGGCCGGGAGTTGGGTGTCGGCGAGGTGGTCACGGGCGCCGGCCTGGCGTACGCGCGGCTGGTCGACGATCCGGCGGACGCCGTGGCCGCCTGCGACGAGGCGTTGGAGGCGGCACCGGCGGACGCGGAGCTGCCGGTCCGGGTCGCCCGCGCCCGCGCGTTGCTGGCGGCCGGCCGGGCCCCGGACGCGGTGGACGACTTCGTCGAGGCGGTGACGCTGTGCGTGGAGCGGGGCGCCGAGGGGGACGCGTTCCTGCGGTGGGAGCTGGCGAACGCGTACCGGATGGTGGGCCGGCTCGCCGAGGCCGCCGAGGTCGCCGAGGAGGCCGTGCTCGGTCTGGATCGGCTCGGCGCCCAGGCCGAGGCCGACCGCTGCCGGCACCTGCTGGCCGGCGTCTACGCCGGACTTGGTGAGATCGATCCCGCGTTGGCCCTGTTGGAGCAGTTGGCCAGCAACCTGGACGGACCGGACAACCTTCCGCACCGGGCGCAGGTGCTGGAGGAGGCCGGCGGAATCCTCTACGACGCCGACCGGGACGCGGCGGCGGGAGAGCGGTTCGCCGCCGCGGCTGAGGCCTACCGGCTCGGTGACCTGCCGCTGGACGAGCTGCGTGCTCGCCGACGGGAGGCGTACGCCTGGCTCTGGGCCGACGACCGGGACGCGGCGTTGCGCGCCGTCGAGGTGGTGGACGGGTTGGCGGCGAAGCTGGGCGGGCAGGCCGATCCGCCGGTGCTGTACGAGCTGGCCCTGGCGGCCGAGGTCGGAGCGCGGGTGCTCACCGGCGAGAACCGACTGGACGAGGCGCTGGGCCGGCTCACCGGGGTGCCGGACGGGTTGCGGTCGATCGAGGCGTTCGGCGAGGCCGCCCAGGTGGAGGCCCTGATCGGTGAGTTGCTGCTGCGCCTGGACCGCCCGGCCGAGGCGGAGCCGCTGCTGCGCCGCGTGCTCGGTGGGTTGCCGGCCGCCTCGCGGCAGGTCCGCCAGACGGCCTGGCTGCTGGCTCGGGTGCTGGATCTGCTCGATCGGCCCACGGAAGCCGCGGCGTTGCGCGCGGAGCACGACCTGGACGAGGACGACTGACCTCGCAGGCCGCCCCTGGCCAGCTCAGGGGCGGCCTGGCCCGGGGAGGACGAAACTGACCGGCAACCATCGCGGGCTCCTCGCGGTCTAGGCTTGCCCGGTGACGGTGGAGCAGCAGGCACGGGGTGCGGCGGGTGCGGGCCGGCGCAGGTCCCGCAAGGACGAGATCCTGGAGATCGCGGTAGGTCTGTTCGCGGCGCGTGGCTATCACGGCGTGTCGATGGACGACATCGGCGCGGCCGCCGGAGTCACCGGTCCGGCGCTCTACCACCACTTCGCCGGCAAGGAAGCCATGCTGGCCGCCGCGCTGATTCCGGTCAGTGAGGGGTTGCTGGCCGGTGGGCGGGAACGCGCCGCCGGGCGCTCGGACGACCCGCGCGGCGTGCTGGAGTCGCTGATCGACTTCCACGTCGAGTTCGCGCTGGCCAACCCGGCGGTGATCGCGTTGCACCTGCACGAGCTGGACCGCCTGCCCGAGGAGCCGCGGCGCCGGATTCGTCGCCTGCAACGCCTCTACGTCGAGGAGTGGGTGACAGTGCTCACCGCGCTGCACCCGGGAATGCCCGACGGTGAGGCGCGGGTGCTCGCGCACGCCGCGTTCGGCCTGATGAACTCGACGCCGTTCCTCGGTGGTGAGGTGGACCGGCGACGCCGCGCCGAGCTGCTGCGCGGCGCGACCCTGGCCGCGCTGCTCGCCTGAGGCGACTCGTCAGAACCGCACCGGTCATGATTCCCTGACATCGTCCCACCATCCGGACGCCGGGAGGAAACATGATCGAGTCACTGCTGGTCGCCAATCGGGGCGAGATCGCCCGCCGGATCATCCGGACCGCCAAGCGGCTCGGCATCCGCGTGATCGCGGTGCACTCGGAGGCCGACGCCGACCTGCCGTTCGTGGCGGAGGCGGACGAGGCGGTCCTCATCGGCCCACCGAACCCGGCGCTGAGCTACCGCAACACCGAGGCGATCCTCGCCGCCGCGAAGTCGACGGGCGCGCAGGCGATCCACCCCGGGTACGGCTTCCTGTCGGAGAACGCCGATTTCGCCCGTACCGTCGAGGCGAGCGGCCTGGTCTGGGTCGGACCCGACGCGGACGCGATCACCGCGATGGGCGACAAGATCAACGCCCGGAACCTGATGGCGGCGGCCGGTGTTCCGGTCGCGCCGGGTACCACCGACCCGGCCGCCGACCTGGACGCGGCGGTGACGGCCGCGGCCGAGATCGGCTACCCGGTGATGGTCAAGGCCGCCGCCGGCGGTGGCGGCATGGGCATGGGCGTGGCGGTCGACGAGGCCGGGCTGCGCACCGAGTACGACAAGGTGCGCGCGTTCGCCGAGCGGATGTTCGGCGACGGTTCGGTGCTGATCGAGCGGTACTTTCCCCGGGTACGGCACGTCGAGGTGCAGATCCTCGGCCTGGCCGATGGTCGGGTGGTGGCGCTCGGCGAGCGGGAGTGCTCGGTGCAGCGGCGCAACCAGAAGCTGGTCGAGGAGTCCCCGTCGCCGGCGGTCTCGCCGGAGCTGCGATCCCGGCTGCTGGCGGCGGCGGTGCGAGCCGGCGAGGCGGTCGGCTACCGCAACGCGGGCACGGTGGAGTGTCTGCTCGACCCCACCACCGGCGAGTTCTTCTTTCTGGAGATGAACACCCGGTTGCAGGTCGAGCACCCGGTCACCGAGTACGTCTACGGCATCGACCTGGTCGAGGAGCAGCTGCGGGTGGCCTCCGGGTTGGCGCCGACGTTCGACCCGGACGCGTTGACCCCGGGTGGCCACGCCATCGAGATGCGGATCAACGCGGAGGACCCGAAGCGCTTCCTGCCCGGCCCCGGTGTGATCAGGACGTGGGTCGAGCCGACGGGCGAGGGTGTCCGGGTGGACTCCGGCTACACCGAGGGCAACACGGTCACCCCGTTCTACGACAGCCTGCTGGCCAAGCTGATCGTCAGCGGCGCGACCCGCGACGAGGCGCTCGATCGCGCGAAGGCAGCCGTCGCGGCCTTTCAGATCGAGGGTCCGAAGAACAACGTCCCCTTCTTCGCCGAGTTGCTGACCAACGAGGAGTTCCTCTCCGGCGCCTACGACACCGGCATCGTCTCCCGCATGCGTTGACCGGCCAGGCCGTCGACCGTCGACCGTCGTCCGGCGGCGAGGCAAGACTGGTTCGCGCGCCCTTTGCTCTGCTTACCTATATGCGACAGCGAGTGTCCGGATGACGGACAGTAACCGTCGCACATAGGGCAGCAGAGCAAAGCGGCCGACACACTGTCCCGATCCGACGTCACAGCGAGGTGACCGATGAGTCAACTGCCAGATTCCGTCTCGATCCGCGAGGTTGGGCCGCGGGACGGGTTGCAGAACGAGGACCCGATCCCGATCGACGCCAAGGTGCGGCTGCTCGATGCCCTCTCCGGCACCGGCGTACGCCGAATCGAGGCGGTGTCGTTCGTGCACCCCAAGGCGATTCCGCAGATGGCCGACGCCGACGAGGTGTGGCAGCGGGCGGTGAAGGCCGACGGGGTGCGGTACTCCGCGCTGGTGCCGAACACCCGGGGCGCCCAGCGGGCCCTCGCCGCCGGATTCACCGAGATCGAGGTGGTGGTCTCGGCCAGCGACACGCACAACCGGCGCAACGTCAACCGGTCCACCGACGAGTCGCTGGACGACATCGCCGCGCTGATCGACCTGCTGCACGGTGCGTCGGCACGGGTCGAGGTGATTGTGGCGACCAGCTTCGGCTGCCCGTACGAGGGGGACATCGACCCGCAGCGGGTGGCCGGGATCGTGGACCGGGTCGTCCGCGACGGCGCGGACCGGGTCGCGTTCGGCGACACCACCGGCATGGGCACCCCACGTCGGGTCCGCGAGCTGCTGACCGCGGTACGTGACCGCAACGCGCACGTGCCGGTCCTGCTGCACTTCCACAACACCCGGGGTACGGCGCTGGCCAACCTGCTGACCGCGCTGGAGCTGGGGGTGACCGAGTTCGACGCCAGCGTCGGTGGCCTCGGTGGCTGCCCGTACGCGCCGGGAGCGAGCGGCAACCTGGCCACCGAGGAGGCCGTGCACATGCTGCACGACATGGGCATCGACACCGGCATCGACCTGCCGGCGCTCATCGAGGTGGCGGAGTTGGCCGAGGAGTTGCTCGGCAAGAAGCTGCCGTCCGGTGTGCTGCGAGCCGGCCCGCGTACCCGGCTGACGCCGCTGCCGAGCTGAGGACGCGACGAAAGGGGCCGGCACGCGCGCCGGCCCCTTCCACGTGCCCGGTCGATCAGTTCACTGAGGTGAGCACGCTCGGCCAGCTGTCGCGGAAGATGTCCGCGCTGCGGTCGGTGGCGCTGAACGTGCCGGCGAAGAGGTTGCTCACCCGGCTCGCCTCGGCGGAGCTCGGGTAGGCGTTGGTGCAGCTGGTGCCGGCGCTGCCGCCGGACATCAGCAGCGAGCAGTTGCCGTTGTAGTTGTCCGGCAGGCCGAGGATGTGCCCGATCTCGTGGGTCATGATCCGCAGCACGCTGTACTGGGCGGCCTGCTGGGTGTCGATGTAGACCCGGCCGTTGCCGAGGCTGGTCCGTTGGGCGTACGAGCCGCCGCCGGTGATCCGGTAGATGCGCAGGTTGGAGCCGCAGTTGGCGGAGAGGGTCAGGTTGACGGTGGCGTTGTTCCAGATCGAGGCGGCCTGGTTGGCGACGCTGGCGTAGCTTCCCGCCTGGCTGGTGTTGTAGCAGATGGTCATGGCGGCGGACGCGGGCGCCGGGTTGGCGACCGTGATGCCGAGGGTGGCGAGTGTCGTCGCGAGCAACGCGACAGCGAGCCGATTGAGTCGTGAGGTCATCGCTGACTCCGATCTGGGAGGAGGGGTGCCAGGAGCCTAGCGATTTGTATTCACGTTTTTCAATGTCTTGCTCTCGGCTTCGCTGTCTGGTTCGCTCGTAGGTCGCCGACAACCGCGCCGATGCGCTAGCCTAACGATCGTTCAGGTCAGCATGGCGGAGGAGTCGGCGTGACGCTCGACGGTGAGGCACTGGAGCAGCTGCGCAAGCGGGCCCGGTCCGGCGGCGCGGACAAGTACCACGCGGCCAACGCGGCCAAGGGCAAGCTCTTCGCCCGTGAACGGGTCGCGCTCCTGGTCGACGAGGGCTCGTTCGTCGAGGACGGCCTCTACGCCAACGCGCTCGCCGAGGGGTTGCCAGCCGACGGTGTGGTGACCGGCACCGCCACGATCGACGGCCGTCAGGTCTGCCTGATGGCCAACGACTCCACCGTCAAGGCCGGCAGCTGGGGCGCCCGCACCGTCGAGAAGATCATCAGGATCATCGAGCGGGCGTACGGCGCCGGCGTGCCGATGGTCTACCTGGTCGACTCGGCCGGCGCCCGGATCACCGACCAGGTCGATCTCTTCCCCGGTCGGCGTGGCGCCGGCAAGATCTTCTGGAACCAGGTCCGCGCCTCGGGCTCGATCCCACAGGTCTGCGCGCTGTTCGGCCCGAGCGCCGCCGGTGGGGCGTACATCCCCGCTTTCTGCGACGTGGTGGCGCTGGTCGACGGCAACGCCAGCATGTATCTGGGCTCCGACCGGATGGTCGAGATGGTCACCGGCGAGAAGACCACCCTGGAGGCGATGGGCGGGGCGAAGGTGCACACCGCCGAATCCGGCGTGGGGCACTTCCTCTGCAAGACCGAGGCCGACGCGCTCGACGTCGTGAAGACCTACCTGTCGTATCTGCCGGCGAACTGGACGCAGGCGCCGCCGGCCGCACCGGCGGTCGCCGCGTCCGCGAAGGCCGACCTGGCCGCGTTGGTACCGGCCAGTGAGCGGCAGGCGTTCGACATGCGGCGGTACGTCAAGGGCCTGCTCGACGAGGGTTCGTTCTTCGAGATCCAGGCGCTCTGGGCCAAGGAGTTGACCATCGGCTTCGGCCGTCTCGACGGTCAGGTCGTCGGCGTGGTCGGCAACAACTCGATGTTCAAGGGCGGCGTGCTCTTCGTCGACTCGGCCGACAAGGCCACCCGGTTCGTGCAGCTCTGCGACGCGTTCAACGTGCCGCTGCTGTTCCTCAGCGACGTGCCCGGCTTCATGGTCGGCAGCGCGGTGGAGAAGCAGGGCATCATCCGGCACGGCGCCAAGATGATCACCGCGATCTCCGAGGCGACCGTTCCGAAGATCTGCGTGGTGGTCCGCAAGGCGTACGGCGCCGGTCTCTACGCGATGGCCGGCCCCGGGTTCGAGCCGGACGCCACGATCGCGCTGCCGACCGCGAAGATCGCCGTGATGGGCGCCGAGGCTGCCGTGAACGCGGTCTATGCCAACAAGATCGCCGCCATTGCGGACGAGGACGAGCGGGCGGCCTTCGTCGCCGCCAAGCGGGCCGAGTACGAGCAGGACATCGACGTCGTCCGGCTGGCCAGCGAGCTGGTGGTCGACGCCATCGTCGAGCCGCACGACCTGCGCACCGAGCTGGTCCGTCGATTCGCGGCGGCGCGTACCAAGGACCGGCACTTCTCCCGCCGTCGGCACGGCGTCACCCCGGTCTGATCATCGACTCAGGCCCGCACAGCGACCCGCCTCCGGCGTCACGAGCGCCGAGGCGGACCGTCCTTACAGGAGGATGAGATGGACTTCCGGCTCACCGACGAACAAGCGGCGCTGCGCGAGAGCGTGCGGGAGTTCGCCCGCGAGGTGATCGCCCCGGTCATCGCCGAGCACTACGAGCAGCACACCTTCCCGTACGAGGTGATCCGGCAGATGGGCAAGATGGGCCTGTTCGGTCTGCCCTTCGCCGAGGAGCACGGCGGCATGGGCGGCGACTACTTCGCGCTCTGCCTGGCCCTGGAGGAGCTGGCCCGGGTCGACTCCAGCGTGGCCATCACGTTGGAAGCGGCGGTCTCGCTGGGCGCGATGCCGATCTACCGCTTCGGCACCGAGGAGCAGAAGGCGACCTGGCTGCCCCGGCTGCTCAGCGGCGAGGCGCTGGCCGGCTTCGGTCTCACCGAGCCGGGCACCGGCTCCGACGCCGCCGGCACGCAGACCCGGGCGGTGCTGGACGGCGACGAATGGGTGATCAACGGGTCGAAGGCGTTCATCACCAACTCGGGAACCGACATCACGGCCATGGTCACGGTCACCGCGGTGACCGGCACGAACCCGGACGGCTCCAAGGAGTTGTCGACGATCATCGTGCCGACCGGCACGCCCGGGTTCACCGTCGCGCCCGGTTACTCCAAGGTGGGCTGGACCGCCTCGGACACCCACGAGCTGACCTTCGACGACTGCCGGGTGCCGGCCGCCAACCTGCTCGGCGCCCGGGGTCGGGGTTTCGCGCAGTTCCTGCGGATCCTCGACGAGGGCCGGATCGCCATCGCCGCGCTCGCCGTCGGCCTCGCGCAGGGCTGCGTCGACGAGTCGATCAAGTACGCGAAGGAGCGGCACGCCTTCGGTCGGGCGATCGGCACCAACCAGGCCATCCAATTCAAGATCGCCGACATGGAGCTGAAGGCACACACCGCTCGCCTGGCGTACTACGACGCCGCTGCGCGGATGCTGGCCGGCGAGCAGTTCAAGCGGCAGGCCGCCATCGCCAAACTGCACGCCAGCACGATCGCTGTGGACAACGCCCGGGAGGCCACCCAGATCCACGGCGGGTACGGCTTCATGAACGAGTACCCGGTGGCCCGGTTCTGGCGGGACTCCAAGATCCTGGAGATCGGCGAGGGCACCAGTGAGGTGCAGCGCATGATCATCGCTCGGGATCTGGGTCTCTGAGTGGCCCAGCCGAACTGATCGGCCGGTCGTCCCGGACGGACTGTCCGTACGGCTGTCGGGTTTCGGCGAGCGGGCGTCAGTAGCCCGACGTTCGACTGCCGATGGTCGGAGTCCATCCGTACTCTTCGTGCCCATGACTCCGGATCATGACTGGTCGCGGAGCCCGGCTGGACGTACCACTCTGCCGGAGCTGCTCCGCGGGCATCGACGCACCGCCGGCCTCACCCAGGCCGAGCTGGCGTCCCGGGCCGGGGTGGGTGTGCGGACGGTGCGTGATCTGGAGCGTGGCCGGTCGATCCGGCCACAACGCACCACTGTCGAGCTGCTCGCCGGGGCGCTGGCGCTGACCGGCACCAGTCGGGCGGCGTTCCTGGCAGCGGCACGCGGCGCCGGTGCCGAACCGGCCTCGCCGGACGCCACCTCGACGACGTTCGCGGTCGGCGGCAACGCCACGTCGGTGGCCGCACCCGCCGACCCGCCGGTCGCGCTCCCGCCGCCGGTCGCGTTGATCGGCCGGGAGCGTGACCTCACCGAGCTGGCCGGAATGCTGACCGCGGAGCGAGGACCCCGGTTGGTGAGCCTCGTCGGGTTGGCCGGCGTCGGCAAGACCGCCCTGGCGACGTCGGTGGCGCACCTGGTGGCCGCCGCTCACCCGGCCGGTGTCGCCGGGGTGCTGGTGGGCGAGGGCGCGGACGGTCCGGACGTACTCGCCGCCTCGATGTCCATGCTCGGCGTGGCGCGCCTGTCCGAACTCGTGGCGCTGCTCGCCGGGCGGCCGACGCTGCTGGTGATGGACGCGGTGGAACGCGCCCCGGGCCCGGTGGCCGCGACCCTGCACCGGTTGCTCGGCGCACTGCCCTCGCTGCGGGTGCTGGTCACCGGGCGGCATCCGGTCGGGTTGCCCGGTGAGCGGGTCTGGCCGGTCGCGCCGCTGGACGTGCCACCACCGGAGGCCGAGCACTCCGGGCTCGAATCGTGGCCGGCTGTCGCGTTGTTCACCGCCCGGCTCGCTCAGGTCCGCCGCGAGCCACCCACTCCCGCTGAGCTGCCTGCGCTCGCCGCGTTGGTGCGCCGGCTGGGCGGGCTGCCGTTGGCCATCGAGCTGATGGCCGCCCGGGGCCGTCTCCTCGACCTCACCGAACTGCTCGACCGCTACGGCGACAGGGTGCTCGACCTGGCCACTCCCCCCGACGCCTCCGCCCACCCGGCCTGGAACGCGCCGGAGGCGCTCAGCAGCCGGACGAGCGGACCCGACGCCCGTGCGGCGGTCTCGGTCGCCGTCACCCTGCGGGATGCGGTGGCGTTCAGCTACCGCCTGTTGGCGTCGGACGAACAGGCCGCGCTGCGGCAGCTGGCCGTCTTCGGTAACCGGTGGTCGGTCGAGTTGGCGGAGGAGATGCTCGCCGACGAGGCCGACCGGGACGGCACGGTGGCGATCGACCCGGTTCCACTGTTGGACCGCTTCGTCGAGTTGGGGCTGCTGAGCGTACGCGGAACCGGGTCGTTCCGGTTCCGGCTGCTCGACGCGGTCCGTGACTACGCAGTCGAGCAGGCGGCCGGTGCGGGTGAGCTGACCTGCATCCGGCGTCGGCACGCGGAAGTCATCGCGCGCCTGGTGGCCCGTACCGCCACCGACCTGATCGGCCCACGGTTACCCGATGCGGTGCACCGGCTGGACGAGATGAGCAGTGACATCAGCTCGTCGTTGGCCCATGCGGCTACCGACGACCCGTTGACCGCGCTGCGGCTGGCGGCCTGCCTGACCCGGTGGTGGCGGTTCCGTGGACGCGACGTCGTCGGGCGGCAGTGGTTGCGGCGGTTGCTGGCGGACCCGCGAACCGCCGACGCCGATCCTCTTCTGCGTGGCTGGGCCGCCCTCGGGGTCGCCCGGCTGGCGGCGGAGCACGGCGCGGGCGCCGAGGAGTTGTCGACGGCCCGTGCGGCGTTGGACACCTTCCGGCAGGCCGGCGACGTCACCGGGGAGTTGGAGGCGCGAAACGTTCTCGGCACCCTGCTGATCTCCGTCGGGCGGCAGGACGAGGCTCGCGAGCAGGCCGAGGCGCTGCTGCGGTTGGCGGCCCGCAACGGGCGGACCCGGGACCTGGCGGTGGCCCAGAACAGCCTCGCCTGGCACGAGATCCGCGTGGGCGATCTGGCCGCGGCCCGCCGCCGGCTCGCCGCGGTGGACCGACTCGCCGCCGAGAGTGGGGAGCAGCGACTGCGGGTGCTGGGCTGGGCCAATCGCGCCGAGGTCGCCCGACTGGAGGGCTGGTACGCGGACGCCATCGACCGTGGCCGGAGGGCGATCGCGGCCCTGTCCGAGCTGGGTGATCCCGGGCGTCGCCGTCGGGTGCTCGGGACCGTCGGGCTGGCGCTCGCCCAGGACGGGCGGGTGGGGGAGGCGAGCGAGGTGCTGACCGAGTTGCGCGCCGGGGGCGTGGAGGCGCTGCCGGCGCGGCCGAGCGTGCCGCGACCGCGCTCGGACGACGCGGCGTTGGCCTGGGGTGGGCCGGAGGCCGGGCTCTGTGCGCTGATCGAGGGGAACCTGGCGCTGCACCGGGGCGACCGGGAGTTGGCTGCCGAGTGGTTCGCGGCCGCCGCCGACCATGCGGGGCAGGATCGCCGCGACGTGGTGGAGGCGCTGGTCGGGCTGGCTGCGAGCACTGCGGACCCGTCGGTGCTCGATCGACTGGACCGGGTCTGTGCGGAGGGCGGCATCCAGCTGTTGCCGCAGGAGTCGGGCCTGCTCTACGCGCTGATCGCCGCCCGAGGCGGACCGGCTCAGTAGCGCTCTCCTCAAGCGGATCGCGACGGGAGAGTGGCGCGGGCGAAGAGCCCCCTTGGTGCTGCCCCTCGCTGATCGCCCGCGCCGTCACCCCCCGGTGATCCCCGGTGCAGGAAGCCTGCCACCGGTGCGATGGCAGAAAGTCGGCTTGGACCGAATCCTCCAGCTTGGCCGGGTCAGTTCTGCCGGTCTTTCTGCCTCTGCCGCCGCCCGACGGCGGGTGCTGATCAGTGCCGTCGGGTGGCGTTGTCGGTGGCGGCGACCTGCTCCGGGCTGACGTCGTCACTGCCAGCGGTGGCGCACGGATGCGCGGCGTCGCGGACCCGCCGCAACCCGTCCAGGAGGGCCGCCAGCGCCTCGGGGCCGAGTTGCCCGGTGAACCACTGCTCGATCATCTGCAGATGCCCGGGCAGCGTCTCGTTCAGGCGTTGCATCCCGGCGGCGGTGACCACCGCGTACGAGCTGCGTCGGTCGTTCGGGCAGGCCCGGCGGGTGAGCAACCCGTCGCGCTCCATCCGGTCCACCACACGGGTCACTCCGCTGGTCGACAGGGAGGTCTGTGCGGCGAGGTCGGTCATGCGTAGTTGGTTGCCCGGCGAGCGGGCCAGTCGGGTGATGACCTCGAACTCGACCGCGGAGAGGCCGTGCTCCTCGAGTTGGGCGTTGAACCGGGCGGACAGCCCGGCGTGTGCCTCGAAGAGCAGGCCGACGGCGGTGATCCGGGGATCGTCGAAGACGTTGGTCACCCGTTCATCATACCAGTGCTTGACACAGGGAATATTGCTGCGGTTATAGTTGCTCAGGCAGTCGTTGGGCTACTAAACAATCCCCTGGAGGACAGCAGCATGACCAGCAGCATCGAGACGGTTACCCGCGACTGGGACGGCCTCACCATCCCGGCGGCCGGCACCTACGCGCTCGACGTGGCGCACAAGCGGGTCGGCTTCGTTGCCCGGCACATGATGGTGAGCAAGGTTCGCGGTGAGTTCAACGACGCGACCGCCACCATCACCGTCGCCGAGGACCCGCTGCAGTCGTCGGTCGTCGCCACCATTCAGGCCGCCAGCGTCGACACCACCCAGGCCGACCGGGACGCGCACCTGCGCAGCCCCGAGTTCCTGGACGCCGAGAAGTTCCCGACGCTCGAGTTCCGCAGCACCGGGGTCAAGTCCCGTCGTGGCAGCGAGTTCGTGCTCACCGGTGAGCTGACCATCAAGGACGTCACCCGCCCGGTCGAGCTGGAGGTGGAGTTCGAGGGTGTCGGCCGCAGCCCGTTCGGCCAGGACATCTTCGGCTTCTCTGCCAGCACCGAGATCGACCGCGAGGAGTTCGGCCTGACCTGGAACGTCGCCCTGGAGACCGGGGGAGTGTTGGTCAGCCGCAAGATCAAGATCGAGATCGAGGGCGAGGCCGTCCGCCAGGCCTGATCCCCGGGGATCGCCGGAGGGCAGGGGAACCCTCCCGGCGATCCGGTATGCAGGGCCCGCGCCGCACTTCGGCGCGGGCCCTGCATCGTTCTCACTGGTGGTAATTGTCACGGGTTGTTCGCACCGCAATCGGGTCCGGCCGGTCGACGACGGGGTACAGATGGCGCCACGAGCGCGTCCGCCCGGTCGACGTCGGATCACCGCCGCCGGCCCTCTGGCCCCGGTCAGGTGGGCGCTCTTACCGTGGATGCTTCACAAAGCGCTTCCGGGACGGCAGGATCCCGACCGCGCCGGCCGTCGGGAGGACACATGGGCAGGGACGTCTCAGAGGGCGCCTTCACCCGGGATGATCGCGTCCGATATCGGCAGAAGGTGCGGCGGTGCCTGGACGTCTTCGCCCTGATGCTGGACGACTTCGGCTTCGACGCCGACCGGCCGATGACCGGCCTGGAGATCGAACTCAACCTGGTCGACTCGGCCGCCGAGCCGGCGATGCGCAACGAGGAGATCCTCGCCGACATCGCGGATCCCCTCTTCCAGACCGAGTTGGGGCAGTTCAACCTGGAACTCAACGCGGAGCCCCGACTGATCGAGGGCACCGGCTTCGCCGACTACGAGCACGACCTGCGCGGCAGCCTCTCCCGGGCCGACGAGCGCGCCGCCAGGTCCGACGCGAAGATCGTCCTGGTCGGCATCCTGCCCACCCTCACCGAGGGGCACCTGGTCGAGGACAACCTCTCCACCAACGAGCGTTACCGGGTGCTCAACGACCAGATCGTCGGCGCCCGGGGCGAGGACATCGAGCTGGACATTCGCGGCGTCGAGCAGTTGCGCACGCACACCGACTCGATCGCCCCCGAGGCCGCCTGCACGAGCCTCCAGTTCCACCTCCAGGTCGCGCCGGACAGCTTCGCCGACTACTGGAACGCGTCCCAGGCCATCGCCGGGGTGCAGGTGGCGGTCGGGGCGAACAGCCCCTTCCTGTACGGCCGCCAACTGTGGGCCGAGACGCGGATCGCCCTGTTCCAGCAGGCCACCGACACCCGCCCGGACGAGCTGAAGGCCCAGGGCGTACGGCCGCGGGTGTGGTTCGGCGAACGGTGGATCACCTCGATCTTCGACCTGTTCGAGGAGAACGTCCGGTACTTCCCGCCGCTGCTGCCGATCTGCGAGGACGAGGACCCGGTGGAGGTCCTGCACGCCGGCGGTGTGCCACAGCTCGGGGAACTGCGGTTGCACAACGGCACCGTCTACCGGTGGAACCGCCCGGTCTACGACATCATGAACGGCCGCCCCCACCTGCGGGTGGAGAACCGGGTGCTGCCGGCTGGTCCGACGGTGGTGGACATGCTGGCCAACGCGGCCTTCTACTTCGGGCTGGTACGCGGTCTGGCCGAGGCCGACCGACCGATCTGGAGTCAACTCACCTTCAGCTCCGCCGAGGAGAACTTCCACGCCGCCGCCCGACGTGGCCTCGACGCCGTGCTGCACTGGCCCGGGCTCGGCGACATGCCGGTCACCAAGCTGGTCCTGGACCAACTGCTGCCCACCGCCGCCACCGGCCTGGACGGGTTCGGTGTCGCCCCGGCGCAGCGGGACCGGCTGCTCGGCATCATCGAGCAGCGCTGCCGTACCGGCCGCAACGGCGCCGCCTGGCAGACCGAGGCGGTCTGGGCGGCGGAGCGACGCCACGGCATGGACCGGACGGCCGCGCTGCACCACATGGTCCAGCGCTACGCCGAACTCCAGCGCACCAACCAACCCGTCCACACCTGGCCAACCACCTGAACCACACGCCCCGAACGCGTGCCGCTTGGCCTCAAGGGGTGCGGTGGGCGGTCAGTCGGTGGTGGGGCGGGTGG
>NZ_QGSY01000344.1 GCF_003857035.1 Micromonospora arida | reverse complement strand
GTACGACGCCCTCCGTGCGGTGCCCGGCAGCATCGGGGGCGTGGTGGGCGGCGGAGTGGTCGGAGGGGTGTCGCCCCCGATGCTGCCGGGCACCGCACGGAGGGCGTCGTACCAGGCGGCGGCCATCTTGCGGTAACCGGTGGCGTTCGGGTGCACCCCGTCGGCCAGGTCGCTGAGCGTCAAGGCGCTATACATGTCGACCAGGTGTACGCGTTTACCGGCGGCGGCCCTGCTCTGCACGATCCCCGGGATCGCGGCGTTGTAGCCCCGGACCTGGTTGTCCGCGCCGGACTTCGGGATGATCGTCGCGACGAACACGTCCGCGTTCGGGGCGGTGTTGGTGATCCGGTCGACGAGCGTGGCCAGCCGGGACGGGGCACCGGACGTGTCGCCGTACATGTCGTTGGTGCCGATGTGCAGGAGCACGGTCCGCGGGTTCGTGGCCCGCAACCAGTTCACCACGTTGGCGTCGATCTGGGCGATCGTCCAGCCGGAATGGCCCTGGTGGTCGTGGTCGCCGAGGCTGGCTGGCCCGTTGAACTGGGAGCCGACGAAGTCGATCCGGTAGCCACCGGACGTGAACCGCTGCCACAACTCGATCCGGTACCCGCCAGGAACGTTGAATCCGTCGGTGATCGAGTCGCCGAGCGGCATCACGCGTACGCCGCCGTTGGATTCGGCGCTCGCGGGAGTGGTCGCGATCGGTACGGCCGCGACCATGGCGGCGACGGTGGCGAGGGCCGTCCACCATCGACGGGCCCGCCGGGGCCTCGACGTCGGTGCGCTGCCGGTCGGTGTGGGAGGGACGGGTTGGCCAAGCGTTGGACTGCGCATAGGACTTCCTCTGGTGGGGTGCGCGACATTGGCGGCCACTGGGAAGAGGGCCGCCGCCATGACGCGGTACGCGGAGGTGGGGTGCGCGGCACGACCAAGAACCCGGACGTTTGCACTGGTGGTCGTCGCGGTGTGGCGGGCGCCGGCCGTCGAGGATCTGGCGCGACGAGCCGATGAGCCGTGGCGGAGATGTGCCCTGCACCTCGCCTGACGCACCATAGCGTGTTATCGCTAACATCGGCAACGCATCAACGTTCGACAATGCTTCGGAGTGAACCGCTCATCTGCGGGCGGGGTGGAGCACCGAGCCCAGCCAGCGCAGCTGACGCCGGACGTGGACGGCCTCGCCGCCCTCATGGCCGTTGAACGGGTAGACGTGCATCTCCCGCTCGGGCGGGACCGGCCTCCCGTTCGCGGCGCCGTAGTGGTTGTAGGCGGCGAAGGCGGTTCGCGGTGGGCAGACGGTGTCGCGTTGGCCGACTCCGAAATGTGCCGGCGCCGTCGCCCGACGCGCGAAGCTCACGCCGTCGACATAGGACAGGGTGCGCCACACCGCCTCCTCGACCTCCCGGTGCACCGCCAGGTACCGGGCGATCTCGCCGTACGGCGCGAGGTCGGTGAGCGCGACGGCCCGGCGCGTGTCGCACAGGAACGGGGCGGTGGTCAGCACCGCGCTGAGATTCCCGACGAGACCCGCCACCGCCAGTGCGATGCCGCCGCCCTGGCTGTTGCCGACCACGGTGACCTGGTCACCCTCGACCCCCGGCAGCGCGCGGACCGTCTCGACCGCCCGCACCGCGTCGGTGATCAGGCGGCGGTAGTGGTAGTCGCGTGGGTCGAGGATCCCCCAGGTGACCGGCCAGGGCCCGCCGGGCGCGCCGTGCGGGTCGGGGGTGTCCCCGGCGCCGTGCTGCCCCGCCTGGCCCCGGTTGTCCATCAGCAGGTGCGCGTACCCGGCCACCGCCCAGGTCGGCCGTTCGTGGGGCAGGCCGCGCCCGCGACCGTAGCCGGCGTACTCGACCACGGCCGGCAGCGGCTCTTGAACACCGGCGGGGCGGGTGTACCAGGCGCGGACCGGGTCACCGCCGAAGCCGGCGAACGTGACGTCCCAGGAGTCGAGCAGCCGCAGGTCGGTGGGTTCGGGGCGGACGTCGACGAGCACCGGCACGGCGGCCGCCTCGGCGAGTGTGTCCCGCCAGAACTCGTCGAAGTCGTCGGGTTCGGCGACCTCGGGTGCGTACCGCTGAAGGTCGTCGAAGGTGGAGGCGGAGTGGGGCACGGGTCCTCGCAGGGGCCGGGGT
>NZ_QGSY01000179.1 GCF_003857035.1 Micromonospora arida | reverse complement strand
GTTTCGACGCCCGCGCCACTGCCACCGGGCGCGCTGCCGCCCGGTCACCGGCCGGCACCCGCCGCCGACCAGCGCGCGCCCGACCTGCCGCCCCCGGGTCTCCTGCCGCCCGACCCCGCAGCGCTGCTGACGGCTGCGCCGGGTGGCCGGGGTCCGCTGGAGCCCTGGCCGGACACGGTCCACTGGCAGTCCATCTCCACCGACCTGATCTGGGTGGAACTGATCCGGCTGGCGATCGTGGTCGCCATCGGGCTGGCGGTGACCGGAGCCGGCTGGGCGTTCAGCGGCCACTGGTTGTTCGGGCTCGCCGTGGCCGTCGTGCTGGTGCTCGGCGCGTGGCGGGCCGTCGCGATCGTCCGCGCGGTCCGGGTCTGGGGGTACGCCGAGCGGGAGAACGACCTGCTGGTCCGGCACGGCCTGCTGGTCCGCCGGCTCTCCATCGTGCCGTACTCGCGGATGCAGTTCGTCGACGTGAGCGCCGGGCCGTTGGAGCGCGCCTTCGACCTGGCCACCGTGCAGTTGCACACCGCGGCGGCGGCGAGCGACGCCCGGGTGCCCGGGCTGCGTCCGGCGGAGGCGTCCCGGCTGCGCGATCGGCTCACCGCGCTCGGCGAGGACCGGGCGGAGGGGCTGTGAGCACCCGCGCGGGCAGCCGCCGACCGCGCCGAGGGCCGCTCCGATGAGCGACGGGCCCGCCGAGCCGAGCACCCTGCCACCCACCGGCCCGACGCCACCGGGGCCGGTGCTGCCCGCTGGCTCGGCACCCGCTGGCGCGGCACCTGATGGGCGGGTGCCGCCCGGCACACCCGCGCCGTGGCCGGCGCCACCGGGCGGCGGCGAGGGCGAACCTCGGCAGCGACTGCACCCGCTCAGCCCGGTGCTGCACGGCGCCAAGTCCCTGGTCGTGGTGATCGCCGGGCTGTCCTGGTCAACGCTGTCCCGGGTGGGCTTCGGCTGGTTCGCCGCCATGGTGGCGGTGCTGGCGCTCGGCGCGACCGTGCTGTCGGTGGTCAGTTGGTACAACACCGGCTACCACGTCGTCGGCCGGGAACTACGGGTGCACGAGGGGCTGCTCTGGCGGCGTACCCGGGCCATCCCGTTGGAACGGTTGCAGGCCGTCGAGGTGGTCCGGCCGCTGCTCGCCCAGCTCACGGGGCTGGCCGAGCTGCGCCTGGAAGTGGTCGGCGGAGGCAAGACCGAGGCACCACTGGCGTACCTCGGGGTGGCCGACGCGGCAGTGCTGCGCGAGCGTCTGCTGGCGCTGGCCGGGCGGGTGGCGCAGCAGCCCGCGCCCGGCGAGGCGGTGACCCCGGGTGCGACGGCGCCACCGGCCGTGCCGGGCCGGCCACTGCACGCGGTACGCAACCAGAACCTGCTGATCAGCCAACTGCTCACCCCGCAGGCGTTCCTGCTCCCGTTCGGTGTGGCCTTCGTCGTGGTGCAGTTCCTCACCGCCGGTTCGTGGTCGTTCGTCGCGGTGGCGAGCACCCTGACCGCGATGGCGGGTGTGCTGCTGCAACCGATCCGCCGGGTCCTCGACGACTGGAACTTCCGGCTGGCCCGCGTCGGCGGCACGCTGCGGGTGCACAACGGCCTGCTGGAGACACGGGCGCAGACCGTACCGCTGGAGCGGGTGCAGACCGTGCGGGCCACCTGGCCGTTGCTGTGGCGGATGAAGGGCTGGCTACGGCTGCGGCTGGAGGTGGCCGGCTACTCCGTCGCGGAGGCCGACGACCGCAACCGGCCCGACCGGCTCCTGCCGGTCGGCGACCTGCCGACGGCGACGATGATCGTCGCCGAGGTGCTTCCCGGGGTACGCCTCGACACGCTCGCGCTGAGCCCGCCGCCGCGCCGGACCCGTTGGCTGCACCCGCTGGGCCGTGCCGCGTTCGGCGCGGGGCTGTTCGAGCGGGTGTTCGCCACCCGGTCCGGGCGGCTCACCCGGCAGTTGGTGATCGTGCCGTACGCCCGGATCCAGAGCGTGCGAGTGGTCCAGGGGCCTGTCCAGCGCCGTCTCGGGTTGGCCACCGTCCACGCGGACACGGCGGGCGGCTCCGGCGCCACCGCCCAGGACCGCGACCTGGCAGAGGCCTGGGCCCTGGCAGCCGACCTGACCGCAAGAGCACACCAAGCCCGCACCCAATCC
>NZ_QGSY01000016.1 GCF_003857035.1 Micromonospora arida | reverse complement strand
ACACTCCGGTCCACCAGCACCCCCACCACCGACCCACGAGAAACACCCCGCGAGGCCAACCACGACCCCAGCACCACGGCCCGCGCATCCAGCTCCGCGAAGGTCCCACCGTTGACGGCCTCACCCGACGGCACCACCGTGACCTGGCGCTCAACAGCCGCCAGCACCGACTCCGACACGGGCTCCACCGCGCCGTCACCATCGGCCAACACCACCGACACCTCACCGGCCGGCAGACACACCACCCGCGCGTCCCCACCCGGGTCCGCCACCATGGCCTCCAGCACCGCCCGGTACATGGCGCCCAGTCGCAGCACGTTGGGGTAGCTGACGACGTGGGGGTCGCTGAGGATGCTGAGCGTGCCGTCCAGCGTGGAGACGTGCAGGTCGAACTCACTGGACGCCTCGTAGACGGCGTCGTCGAAGCCGACCCGCTCGGTGTCGACCTGCGCGAAGTCGAGGTAGTTGAAGAGGATCTCGATGGGTCGGGCGCCGTCGGTGAACCGCTGCACCGACGGCAGCGGGTAGTGCCGGTGCGGCCACAGCTCCAGCTCGGCGTCGAAGGTCTGCCGGATCAGCTCCGCCCAGGTGGCAGCCGGGCCACGGTGCACGATCGGCAACGTGTTCAGGTGCATGCCGTACACCCGGTCCGCGCCGGTCACCTCGGGCCGCCCGTGGCAGACCAGGCCGCTGGTGAAGACGAGTTCGCCGGTGAGCTGGCTCATCACCTTGAGGTGCGCGGCCAGCAGCACGCTCTTCAGCGCGGTGCCGGTGCTGCTGGCCAGGTCTCGGAGCCCGTCGATCAGGTCGTGCAGCGGCACCCGGGTGCCGCACTGGAACTGGGGGTCGGAGTCGGGGGCGCCCCACCCGGCAGGCAACGCGAAGCGCGGGTGCTCGACGACACCCCGCCAGTACGCCTCGTCCTCGGCGGAGGTCAGCGCGGCCAGTTCCGCGGCGACGAAGTCGGCGTAGCGCACCGGCAACGCGTCGACGGGCACCGGAGCACCGGTGTCCCGCAGCCGCCGGTAGTTGTCGAGGATCTCCATGAGCAGGGAGTGGTGGCTCCAGCCTTCGAGGATGCCGTGCGACATGGTCAGGACGAACCACCAGGCGTTGCCCTCGCCGATCGCACCGGCGACGCGTATCTGCGGGACCTCATCCGGCGCGAACGGGTTGGCCCGTTCGGCGGCCATGAAGGCGCTCATCCGGGCCTCGGTGTCCGGGCCACGCAGGTCCAGCTCGGTGACCTCGATCGGCACCTCGGCGTGCACGAGTTGCAGCGGCACCGAGTAGCCGTTCAGGTCGAACGACGTACGCAGGATCTCGTGCCGGTCGACGACCGTCTGCGCGGCGCGGCGCAGCGCGTCGAGGACCAGCGGCTGCTCGTCGTGGATCGGGAAGGCCGAGACGTTGTGGTACGTGTGCCGCTCGGTGTCGGTCATCGTCTTGACGAGCATGCCAAGCTGGACCTGGGCGATGGGGTACGCGTCGGCGAGGCCGGCGGGCAGGGCCGCCCGGTCGGCGTCGTCGAGTAGCGCGAACGGGACCACCGGCTGGAACGCCGGCTCGACGGGGGTCTGCTCCGCTTCGAGGTTCGCGGCGAGCGCGGCGACGGTCCGGTGCAGGAAGATGTCGCGCACCGAGGCGGGGATCCCGGCCGTACGCAGTGCGCCGACGAGAGCGATGGCGCTGATCGAGTGACCGCCGAGGTCGAAGAAGCTGTCGTCGACGCTCACCGTCTCCAGGTTCAGCACCTGCGCCCAGATGTCCGCGAGCTGCCGCTCCAGGTGGGTACGCGGGGCCACGTGCACCCGCCCACCACCGGTCACCGAGGCGGCGAGGGCGGCTCGGTCGACCTTGCCGTTGGCGTTCAGGGGGATCGACTCCACCACGACCAGGTCCGCCGGGATCATGTACTCCGGCAGTCGACTGGCGCATTCCTGCCGCACCCGGGCCGCCAGTTCGACGTCCGGGCTGGCCGGCACGTAGAACGCCAGCAGCCGGGACTCGTCGCCGTGCACCAGCGCCACCACATCACGCACCCCGGCCACCGAGCCGATCACCGACTCGATCTCGCCCAACTCGATGCGGTAACCACGGACCTTCACCTGATGATCGACCCGGCCGACGAACTCCACCGCACCATCGGCCAACCGACGAACCAGATCCC
>NZ_QGSY01000022.1 GCF_003857035.1 Micromonospora arida | reverse complement strand
GGGGCGACGGCCGCTCAGGGGGTATGCAGGGTGTTGGCTGCCTCGGAGAGCAGGGTCCAGGCTTCGTCGATGTGCGCTTCGGTGGTCTGGGGTGAACCGACCGCCAGCCGCAGCGTGTAGCGGTCGGCGACGCGGGTGTGCGTGAGATGCACCCGTCCGGTGGCGTTCACCGAGGCCAGTAACGCCGCGTTGGTGTCGTCGTCGGCGCGTAGTCGGAAGCAGACCAGCGAGAACGGGTGCGCCGCGGCCAGCTCGAACCGGCCGTCGGTGCGGACCCGCTCGGCGAACCGTTCGGCCAGCGCCACCCCGGAGCGGATGTGCGCCCGCAGCCCTTCGGCGCCGTACCAGCGCAGCACGAACCACAGCTTGAGGGACCGGAACCGCCGGCCCAGCGGCACCTGCCAGTCCCGGTAGTCGATCACCGCGCCGGATTCGGAGGCCGCGTTGCGCAGGAACTCCGGCAGTACGGTCAGCGCCTCGATCAGTTCGGCCCGGTCGGCCACCCAGAACGCGTCGCAGTCGAAGCCGGTGAGCAGCCACTTGTGCGGGTCGAAGCAGTAGGAGTCGGCGTACTCCAGGCCGGCGTGCGTCCACCGCAGTTCGGGGCAGACGGCGGCGGCGCCCGCGTACGCGGCGTCCACGTGCAGCCAGATCCCGTTATCGGCGCAGATGGCCCCGATCTCCGGCAGCGGGTCGACGGCGGTGGTGGAGGTGGTGCCGATGGTCGCTACCACGATGGCCGGTACGTCACCGGCGGTCAGGTCGGCTTCGATGGCGGCCCGCAGCGCGCCGGGCAGCATCGCCTGGGTGTCCGGGTCCACCTCGATCGACCGGATTCTGTCGCTGCCCAGCCCGGCGATCCGTACCGCCTTCTCGATGGACGAGTGCCCGTGGATGGAGGTGTAGGCGCGATAGCGCCGGTCGATGCCGGTGTGCCGCCAGCGGCCGCCGCTGGCCCGGTGCAGTGCGGCCAGGGTGGCCACCAGCGTCGCCGAGGACGCCGAGTCCTGGATGACCCCACCGCCGGTGCCGGTGGAACGGAACCGCTGTGGCAGGTCCAGTAGGTGGGCCAGCCAGTCCATCATCACCGTCTCCAGCTCGGTGCAGGCCGGGCTGGAGGCCCAGAGCATGCCCTGGACGCCGAGCCCGGAGCTGACCAGGTCCCCCAGCACGCTCGGGCCGGAGGTGTTGCCGGGGAAGTAGCCGAAGAAGCCCGGGTGCTGCCAGTGGGTCAGCCCCGGTACGACGATCGAGTCCAGGTCGGCCAGGATCGCCTCGACCGGTTCGCCGCCGGTGGTGGGCGGCTCGCTGGGTAGGGCGGCGGCCACGGTGCCCGGTGGGTCGGCCGGGGCGACCGGTCGTTGCTCCACTGTCGCCCAGTAGTCGGCGATCCAGTCGACGACGGCGTGGCCGGCGCGACGGAATTCGGCGGGATCCATGTGGTGAGCGCTCACCCGGACGAGTTGATCAGGCATCGATCACCGAGGCAAGGGCGAGAAAGAGCGAGACGCCGCCAATCCAAGAGCGAGACGCCGCCAATCCAAGAGCGAGACGCCGCCGAGGCAAGAGCGAGACGCCACGCAGGAGCGAGACCCACCGGGGTAAGAGCGAGACGCCACGCAAGAGCAGGATGCGCAACCAAGCGACGATGATCGATGTTGCGTGCCGGAAAGCGCTTGCCTTACGATGCGCGGTGAGTCGGATCCGTGAGTTCCAGGGCGTTTCACCCCGATCAGATCGCCGTCCGCCGCCGTCGCGGTGGGTTGGTCCACTGTGCTTCCCGGGCAGGGCCGGTGGGTCGTAGCGATCATCACCGGATCCCCGGAGGCAGCGCATGCACCCGTCCAGACATCGGCTGACCCTGCTCGCCGCCATGACGGCGGCCACCGTCGTGGCCGGCACCCTCGGCACGGTCGTCGCCTCGGCCGCCGCCGTCGGCTGCCGGGTCGACTATCAGATCACCAACCAGTGGCAGGGTGGCTTCGGCGCCAACGTCACCGTCACCAACCTCGGCGACCCGCTCAATGGGTGGGTCGTCACGTGGTCGTACGCCGCGGGCCAGCAGGTCACCCAGGCGTGGAACGCCGCCGTCACCCAGTCCGGCGCCCAGGTCACCGCGCGCAACGTCGACCACAACACCGCCATCGCCACGAACGGCAGCGCCTCGTTCGGCTTCAACGGTTCGTGGACCGGCAGCAACCCGGTGCCGGTCAGCTTCGCGCTCAACGGCACCACCTGCACGGGCGCCCCACCC
>NZ_QGSY01000293.1 GCF_003857035.1 Micromonospora arida | reverse complement strand
CCTTCGGCCCCCGCGACGGCCGCTGAGCCGGCCGGCGGCCGGCTCAGCGGCCGTCGCGGGGGCCGAAGGCGGTCAGGGCGTCGGCGTCGCTGTGCTGGGAGCGCAGGTACTCGTCGGCCCAGGCGGCGGCGTCGGGGAAGGTCGACTCCGCCGCCACGCGGGCGCAGGCCAGGTCCACGTCGAAGGCGGTGCGGCGCAGTTGAACGCCCGGCCCGAGCAGCGCCCACCAAGCGCCCGCGCCCCCGTACGGCATGCCGATGCTGCCCGGGTTGACCACCAGACGCCGGTCGACCAGCCGGGTGAAGGGCATGTGCGTGTGGCCGCAGACCACCGTGGTGATCTCGGCGGGGAGACCGTCGAACACCTCCGCCCAGCGCGCCATCCGAGAGTCGACGAGCACGACCTCCTCGTCATCGCGGGGCGTGGCGTGGCAGAACAGCGTCGGCCCGAGGCCGTCGATCTCCAGCGTCGTCGTCGCCGGCAGCGCGGCGAGCCGGGCCACCTGGTCGTCGCGCAGCTGCCCGGCGGCCCAGTTCGACACGTCGATCGACGCCGGGCGGCCGGCCCGGGCCTCAACCAGCTCGCGGTCGGCATTGCCGCCGACCCAGCACACCCGGTCGCCCAGGCCGGCGAGCACGTCCAGCACCTCGACCGGTTGCGGGCCGGCGGCGATGTCACCGGTCAGCACGATCAGATCGGCGGTGGCGACGTCCGGCTCGGCCAGTACGGCCTCCAGCGCCGGCAGGACACCATGGATGTCGGAGAGCACCGCAACTCGGTTCACCATGGGCCCCACCCTCACCGCGGGCACCGCCTCCAGGCCAGCGATTCTGCGTCAGGCAGACGGCAAACGTCCCCGCCTACCGTCGGTGACGGCAGGCGGGGACGTCGGGTGCTGCTCAGACGCGGGCGCGACGGGCCAGGCGCTCCGGGTCCAGGATGATGATGCTCTTGCCGTCCAACCGCAGCCAGCCGCGCGAGGCGAAGTCGGCCAGCGCCTTGTTGACGGTCTCCCGGGAGGCGCCGACGAGCTGGGCGATCTCCTCCTGGGTCAGGTCGTGGGTCACCCGCAGAACGCCGCCGTCGCGGGTGCCGAAGCGGCCCGCCATCTGGAGCAGGTTCTTGGCGACCCGGCCCGGCACGTCCGTGAAGATCAGGTCGGCGAGCGAGTCGTTGGTCCGGCGCAGCCGCCGGGCGAGCACCCGGAGCAGCTGCTCGGCGATCTCCGGGCGGTTGTTGAGCCACGGCCGCAGCGCCTGCTTACGCAGCCGCACCAGCCGGGTGTCGGTCACCGCGGTGGCGGTCGCCGTACGCGGACCCGGGTCGAAGAGCGACAGCTCACCGACCATGTCCGACGGCCCCATCACCGCGATGAGGTTCTGCCGGCCGTCCGCTGCGCGGCGACCAACCTTGATCTTCCCGGACAGCAGGATGTAGAGGCTGTCACCGGGCTCGCCCTCATTGAAGACGATCTCGCCCTTGCGGACCTCGATCGTCTCCATCTCCTTGGCAAGCGCCTCGGCAGCTTCCGGGTCAACACCCTGGAAGATCCCGCTGCGGGCCAGTACCTCGTCCATTGCGCACCTCCGGTTGCGCGTGCCGTCCGTCGGCCGGGGCCGCCGTCCGCTGATCCCCTCGCGCGCCGCCAAGTCTAGGCGCACGTGAGCACGAATCAGAGGTCGCCCCTGGAATCTTGATCGGTGGGCGTAACCTGCCCGACGTGCTGAGCGAGCCGACTCTGACCAGCCGCGCCGAGGACGGGCGCCACGTCCCACTGCTCGTCTGGCGCGCGGACGTGCCCCTGCGGGCGGTCAGCAGTGCCCCGTTGGGCGGTGGCATCGGGGTCCGGCGGTGGGTGTTGAACGCGACCGTACCGATGTCGTACGACCGGGATGACCCCGCGGCGCACCTGGCCGCGCTCGCCGCCGAGCTGGCCCTCGACGGGCCCGGGGTCGGTCTGCTGACCGGCGTCGATGTGACCGAGGTTGTGGCGCGAACCGACGCCGGGGTGCGGGCCTGGGCGACGGTCGGGCTCGGCACGCCGGTGCCCGCGGCCGCGCCGACGCCGGCCGCGCTGGCCCCACACGTCGGCACTGTCAACATCGTGGTGTACGTGCCGGCCCGGCTCGCCGACTCGGCACTGGTGAATGCGGTGGCCACCGCGACCGAGGCGAAGACCCAGGCGATCACCGAGCTGGGGGTGCCGGGGACCGGTACGCCCACCGACGCGGTCACCGTGCTCTGCCCGGTGGACGGGCCGGAGGCCGCGTACGGCGGGCCGCGCTCCACCTGGGGTGCCCCGCTCGCCCGAGCGGTGCACGCGGCAGTGCTCGCCGGCGGTTCCCGGCCGGTCGTGCCCTGGTCCGAGCAGCTCACGGGCGCAAAGTCCAACCGATCGGCTGTCGTCGGCGCGTTTAACGACCGGTAGGGTCGCGGGCGATGTATGCTCCCGCCCCCCT
>NZ_QGSY01000017.1 GCF_003857035.1 Micromonospora arida | reverse complement strand
GTCGGCGGCGGGCCGGGCGCCGTCGGTGGGGTCGACGGTGTGCTCGGCGGGGTCGGCGGCGGTGTGCTCGGGCCCAGCTCGTGCAGGAACCGGCTGGGTTGCTCCTCGTGGTCGTCCCCGCCGACGGCGGCCGACGCCACGGCACTCACCAGGAGCCGGTGCCGGGCCCGACTGATGGCGACGTGGAAGAGTCGACGCTCCTCGTCCAGCAACGCCGAGGTCTGACCCACCACGTTCGCCGCGGTCGCCCCGTCGACCGACCGGCCGGCCAGCACGTCGACCAGTCGCTCGGAGCCGAGCAGGCTGCCGCGCAGCCGCAGGTCCGGCCAGATGCCCTCCTGCACGCCGGCCACCGCGACCAGGTCCCATTCCAGGCCCTTCGCGGCGTGCGCGGTGAGCAGGCGTACCGCCGCACCCCGGTCGGCGGTCGGGGCGATGGTGTCGGCCGGCAGGTCCTGGGCGAGCACGTGGTCGAGGAAGACCTCGGTACGCGCGCCGGGCAGCCGGTCGGTGAACCGGGCCGCCGCGTCGAAGAGGACCAGCACAGCGTCCAGGTCGCGGTCGGCAGCCTCGGCCCGCCGACGCCGGGCCAGGTCGCCCTCGCCGGCCTCCGGGCGCCCCTGGTTGATCGCGCCGGCCCACCGCTCGGCGAGACCACTGGCGTGCCAGACGGCCCAGAGCACGTCCTCGGCTGTCGCACCCGGCCGGGCGGCGGCTTCCCGTGCGATGGCCAGCAGCCCGGCCACCGCCTGCGCCGGCTCCGCCCAGCGCCGTTCGATGTCGGCCAACTCCTCCGGATCCTGCAACGCCTCGACGATCAGATCCCCGGAGGGGCGCCGGTCACCGCCGGCCAACGCGAGCGCGCGCAGGCCCTGCCGCAGCCGCCGCTCGGCCAGCGGGTCGGCCCCGCCGAGCGGCGAGTGCAGCAGCGCGACGGCCGCCTCCTCGTCGAGTCGTTCCGGCTCCAGCGCGCAGCGCAGCAGGAGCAGCAGCGGCGCGACCGCCGGTTGCAGGTGCAGGGGCAGATCCTCACCGTGCACCACTGTGGGTACGCCGGCAGCGTGCAGCGCCCGTCGCAGGGTGGGTAGCTGCAACGCGGTGGACCGCACCAGCACCGCCATCCGTGACCACGGCACGCCGTCGAGCAGGTGGGCCGAGCGCAGCGCGTGGGCCAGCCAGGCGGCCTCGCTGGTCGCCGAACGGAAGGTGTGCACCTCGACCACGCCCGGCGGCGCGTCCGGCAGGGGGTGCAGCCGGCGGTGCGCGGCCGGACCCCGCAGCCGGCGACCCAGCCGGGCGATCGCCGCGAGCAGACCCGGCCCGGCCCGGTACGACGTGGTCAGCAGCACCTGCGCGGCCGGCGCACCGGATGCCGTCCGGAACCGGTGCGGGAACGTCGCCACCCCGGCCGGGTCGGCACCCCGGAAGGCGTACGTGGAGGAATCCGGGTCGGCGAACGCGACGAGCGACTTGCCACCACCGGCGATGACCGAGAGCAGCTCCAGTTGGGCGGGGTCGGTGTCGGCCAGCTCGTCGAGGTAGACGTACGCGAGCCGACGACGCTCGGCGGCCAGCAACTCCTCGTCGTCGCGCAGCAGCCCGGTGGCCGCCCGGACCAGCTCCGCCGGGTCGTACGCGATGGAGCCCCGGTTGCTGACGTCGCGCAGCGCGAGCACGGCGACGTACTCCCGCAGGAAGCGGGCGGCGGCCGGCCAGTCGGCGCGGCCGAGCTTGTCACCCAGCCGGGCCAGGTCGATCGGGCCCACGCCGCGCTCCGCGGCGCGCATGAGCAGGTCGCGCAGTTGACCGGCGAACGCCCGGGTGCGCAGGGCAGGGCGCAGGTCGGTGGGCCAGCCGACCGGGTCGTCCTCGGGCTCCTCGCCCACCACGTCCAGCAGCTCACGGATGATCAGATCCTGCTCGGGGCCGGTGAGCAGCCGGGGCGACGGTTCGCCCCGCTCGGCGGCGGCCCGGCGGAGCAACCCGAAGGCGTACGCCGGGAAGGTGCGCACCAGCGGCTCACGCAGCACCCGGTGGCCGTCCTGCGCGATCCGGGCCTCGATGCGCTGTCGCAGCGCGGTGGCGCCTCGACGGCCGAAGGTCAGCACCAGGATCCGTTCGGGGTCGACCCCCTCGGCCACCCGGGCGGCGACCGCTTCGACCAGCGTGCTGGTCTTGCCGGTGCCCGGGCCGCCGAGCACGAGCATCGGCCCGTCGGTGTGCCCGACCACCTCGGCCTGCACCGGATCGGCCCGCCAGCCGCCGCCGACGGCCAGCTCGGGCCCGGCCACGCGATCGGGCCCACCCGACGCGCCGACACCGCCCCCGGACGTGCCGCCGTTGGCGAGCCCGGAAGCGCTGTCAGGCGTCGTCCCGTCTCCCCGCGCCGGCCCTCCGGGCCGCCGCACCAACCGGTACGCCTGCATCAGCTCATCCCATCAGACCCATACGACACCCACC
>NZ_QGSY01000018.1 GCF_003857035.1 Micromonospora arida | reverse complement strand
GCGGTGTCGTCGGCGGGGGCGTGGTGGGCGGTGGGGTGGTCGACCCGCCGCCGAAGTCGACGTCGCTGCACAGGTAGTACGACTGGTCCAGGTGGCTGGCCTGCCAGACGGTGTAGACGATGTGCCGTCCGGTGCGTCCCGGTGCGTTCACCGGGATCTGGATCGAGACACCGCCGGTGTCCGGGTCCCACTGGGAGGCCGGGGTGTTACCGATCTGGCCGGCCAACTCCAGGTTGCCCCAGCCGAGCGGTTGGGTGGCGGAGTTGAAGCCCTGCTTCGTCACGTACACCCGGATGTAGTCGGCGCCGTGACTGGCCTGGTCGAAGAAGCGGAGCCGGAAGTTGTTCGACACCGCTGTGGTCTTCCAGGCGCCGATGGTGTCCAACGCGTTGTAGCGGGGGCTCTGCGTGCGTCCGCCACTGCACAGTTGGCCGTCGGGGACGGCGGCCTGGTGGTTGCCGCCCACGCCCTCGCGGAACAGGCCGTTCCAGTTCCACATGGCGGCCGGGTCGGCCTGCCAGGCCTGCCAGCACATCGGGTCCTCGGTGGCCATCCGAGGGTTCTGGAAGTCGCTGCCCCAGCGTTGCCAGCAGCTGTAGTTACGGGACGCCGGGTCGACGACCGAACCATGCGCCGAAGCGGACTTGGGCAGCATGGTGGTCAGTGCGGTCGTCAACAGGAGCGTGATGGTCGCCATGATGGCGAACAACCAGAGCACGCGTCGTGATCGGGTGAAAGACATGGAGCCCCCGGGGGGATGAGGTCGGACGTCGACACCCGGATCGCCGGGAGTTGCCCACTCCCGTGCCTGGTCGCTGGCTCCCGCGACGGCTCTACCCGGCACCATGCCAGCTCGATCGTCAACCGTCAATGGCATCGCGCCGCATCGGGGTGTGCGGGATGCCGTCCTCGACGTACTCGGGGCCGCTCTCCGCGAAGCCGTGCCGGGCGTAGAACGCGACCAGGTGCGACTGGGCGTCCAGCACGCACTGTCGGTTGCCCACCACCTCCAGCGCCGCCGTCATCAGCCGGCCGGCGTGTCCGCCGCCACGCGCCGCCGGGGCCACCACGACCCGACCGATCCGGGCGACACCGTCCGGGTCGGCCAGAATCCGCAGGTACGCAAGCGGCGCGCCGCCGTCGGTGAGCCAGACGTGCCGGGTGCCCGGCTCGACGTCCCGCCCGTCCAGCTCCGGGTACGGGCAGTTCTGCTCCACCACGAACACGTCGATGCGCAGTTTGAGCAGGTCGTGGAGGGTGCGGGCGTTCAGGTCGGCGAAGGAGGCCGTCCGTAGTTCGGTGGTCTGCTGGGGCATCCACCGATGGTAGGTCGGGCGGGTTCACCGGAGATCCGCCCGGTCGGGTGCGAGGTAGGTGGCGGCCACGGCGGTGAGCAGCAGGACACCGCCGACGATCACCGGCAGGGGGAGCGGTTCGCGCAGCAGCGCCACCGCCAGCGCCGCGGCGGTGAGCGGTTCGAGCAGGGTCAGCACTGCCGCGACGCTGCCCGTGGTGGTGCGCAGCCCGGCGTAGAACAACGCGTACGCGACGGCCGTGGTGACCACACCGAGGTGCAGCAGCAGCGCCAGGGTGTCGAGGCGTACCGGCACGCTGACCCCGGCGACCAGGGCGAACGGTGCCAGGGTCAGCGCGCCGACCGTGGTGGAGATGGTGGTCAGCGTCATGGGCGCGGTGCGCTGCGACACCCGACGGCTGACCAGGGTGGTAGCCGCGTACCCGAGGCCGGAGCCGGCTGCCGCGAGCAGGCCGAGCAGCGGGGCGGGCGCCGCCGCGCCGGGGTGCTCGGTGGCGGCGGTGATCAGGACGAGGCCGGCCAAAGCCGCAACCAGCGTGCCGAGTCGCAGCGGGCCGGGGAGCCGGCGGGCGTGCGCCGACTCCCAGGCCGCGGCGAGCACCGGTGCCAGGCCCAGGCTGACGATGGTGGCCACGCTGACTCCGGCCCAGGCCACGGCGGCGAAGTAGAGCGCCTGGTAGAGGCCGAGGCCGACGCCGGTGAGCAGCAGCGGTACGGGTGCGGCACGCAGGGTGGTCACGATCGTGCGGAGCCGGCCGGCGGTGCACGCCAACAGCACGAGCGCGGCGATGGCGAGGCGGTGGAAGCCGATGCTCACCGGGCTGAGCCCGGTGTTCTCGCGCAGGAGTTGCACCGCCACACCGGTGGTGCCCCACAGCACCCCGGTGACGGTGATCTGGATCAGGCCGCTGCGGGCGGCGTGGCTGGCGGCCAAGGCGGCCGGCAGCGCGGTGCGGGTCGTGGACACGGGAGCGCTCCGAAGGGTGAGCCGTTGACGGGGACGACGTCGACGGAGCGCGTACGACAGGGTGGCCGAGCGGGGTCAGGTCACCCGGTCGGCGAGAGGCGCGGCGCTCCGCTCAGGAGCGCGGCGGGGGCAGGACGCCCAGGAACGGCCGCATGGCGACGACCGTACCCCAGCGTGGTGGTCCGGTTGGCCCGCGGCCGGGTGGGCGCGGTCAGGCCGGGCGGGCGGGCGCGGTCAGGC
>NZ_QGSY01000188.1 GCF_003857035.1 Micromonospora arida | reverse complement strand
CCCGGTCACCGGCCCCGCGTACGCCGCAACCACACCCCCAAGGCGCCGACCGCCACGAACACCAGCACCGAACACAGCAAGACCTTCAGCACCCGGCAACCATGCCACGGGCACGTAAGGTGCAGGAGTGCGCCTGGCCACCTTCAACCTGCTGCACGGACGGTCCCTCACCGACGGGCTCGTCGACTCCGATCGACTCGCCGCCGCCATCGGCGCCCTCGACGCCGACGTGCTCGCCCTGCAGGAGGTCGACCGTGACCAACGCCGCAGCGGCAACCTCGACCTCACCGCCATCGCCGCCCGCGCCCTCGGTGCACCCCACCACCGCTTCGCCGCCGCCGTCGTCGGCACCCCGGGCGAACAGTTCCGCCCACTGCGCCACGACGACGACGGCCACGGCGAACCCTGCTACGGCATCGGGCTGATCAGCCGATACCCCGTCCGCAGCTGGCAGGTCACCCGACTCAAGCCGGCGCCGGTGCGCTCACCGGTCTACGTGCCCGGCCCCCGCGGCGGCCTCATCCTGCTGCACGACGAACCCCGCGTGGTCCTCGCCGCCGTCCTGGACACCCCCCACGGCCCCCTCACCGTGGCAGCGACCCACCTGTCGTTCGTGCCAGGCTGGAACGCCCGCCAACTACGTCAGACCGTCCGCGCCCTGCGCGCGCTACCGGGGCCCCGCGTCCTGCTCGGCGACCTCAACCTGCCCGCCGGCGCGGCCCGGCTCATTTCCGGCTGGCGCCCCCTGGGCCGACGCCCCACCTACCCGTCCGGGCAGCCCCGCGTCCAACTCGACCACATCCTCGCCGACCGGCACGCCCTCGACCAGCTCCCACCCGTACGCGCGGTCACCGCGCCGGCGTCCACCATCTCCGATCACCGCCCCCTGCTGGTCGATCTCGGCTGAGCGTCAGCGCCCAACCGGCCGCATCGCGGGCTCACGACGGTCGTCCTCATCCACGGGTTCCGGGTCACCCCGCGCCTTACCGCGCGGACCGTTCGGCCTGACGCCGCCTCCAAGGTCGACTCGGCTTTCTGAAACCGGGCCACCCCCGTGCCCCGGACACCGCGCCTTGCGGAAACCGGGTCAATCAAGGGTCGGCGGGGGAGCGGACCGCCAAGTCGCAAGATTCCCTCAAGATCATTGCATCGACGGACTTCGACGATCATGCTGGTCGACACGCGCCACGATCAACTCGTCGGAGGCCACATGAGACGCCAGCGACCCACCCTCATCGCCGTGTCCACCCTCATCGCCGTCACCCTCACCACCGCACCCACCCCCGCCAACGCCCAACGGGCCGCACCACCCGACCAGGTCACCGCCCTCACCGCCCACCAGGCCGACGGGTACACCACCCTCGCCTGGCAACCCGTCGACGGCGCCACCGACTACCAGATCGAACGCACCCCCGTCGACGCCGACAACACCCCCACCGGCACACCCACCATCGTCGGCATCTGGCGACCCAATCGCCAGATCAACCAACACGCACCCACCTTCGCCGACGCCGGCTACAACCCCGGCGACACCTTCCAATGGCGCGTACGCGCCCGCACCGGCACCACCGAACAGCCCTACTCCGACCTGGTCACCGCCACCACCACCGCACCCTGGGGCAACCCCACAACCCCCGGCGAGCAACTACGCACCGGCTGGGAGACCACCCACGCCGCGCAGTACACCAGCGACACCGACGAGTACGCCTACACCGCCGCCATCGACGCCCTCAGCGACCGCGTACGCGTCGTCGAACTCGGCCGCACCGTGCAGAACCGACCCATCAACATGATGGTCATCGGCCACCCCACCCCGGCTACAACCCCGGAAGCAGTCGCCGCCACCGCACCCGTGGCCATCAACTGCAACGTGCACGGCAACGAACCCGGCGACCGCGAAGCCTGCCTCATCATGGCCCGCCAACTCGCCTTCAGCACCGACCCCCGCATCACCGACCTGCTCAGCCACACCACTGTCCTGATCGTCCCCACCATCAACGGAGACGGCCGCGCCAACAACACCCGCGGCAACTCCACCGGCCAGGACCTCAACCGCGACTACTCCCTGATCCGCCAACCCGAGACCACCGCGTACATCAAAATGGTCCGCGACTACCGACCCGTCGCCGGCTACGACGGCCACGAGTTCGGCAACTCCCGCGCCGGCGACCTGCCGATGCTGCCCCCACGGCACCAGAACGTCGCCCAACCCATCTTCGACCAGTCCCAGGACATGATCGAAGGCCACATGTACGCCAAGGGCGCCGAAGCCGGCTGGTGGGCCTGCCCCTACGGCTGCGAAGGCGGCGGCAACGTCGGTCTCAGCGAGGAAACCATCCTGCGCAACACCCTCGGGCTCAAGAACGTCACCAACTCCCTGCTGGAACTGCGCAGCTCCGGCGGCCAGACCCGCCCCGACGAGGGCAACACCGCCAACAACCGGCGCCGCAAGACCTACTCCGCGCTGTGGACGTTCCAGCAGTTCCTCGACTACCACCGCGCCGACCGCGCCGACATCCTCAACTCCCGCGCCCAGTCCATCGAGATCCAGGCCGCCAACACCGGCCGCCTCGTCTTCCGCGGCTCCCGAC
>NZ_QGSY01000019.1 GCF_003857035.1 Micromonospora arida | reverse complement strand
GGCGAAATGTCGGGCCTGTGGAGTTTGGTCTGCGCAGAAAGTGCAAGATCGCGGGGATTCGGGACGGCGGGGACGGGTATGCGGGCGCCCGGAGGTGGGGGACATGGCTTCTGGTGGGGCTCGTAAGGGGATCTGGATCGCGGTGGCGGTGGCGATCATCATCATCGTCATCGTGCTGATCGCGATCGCGTCCGGCGGCGATGGGGGCGGCAACGGGTACTGACGCGAGGCGGCCGGTGCGCCGGGGGCGTATCCGGCGGTGAGCATCGAACGGGTATATAACAGTCGGCATGGCCGAGCAGACCGGGAGTGCTCCGGGCGCCCAGCGGTTCATCCCGCCCGACGCCGACACCATCGACGACCTGCGCACCGCCGCCGGCGGCTGTCGGGGCTGCGAGCTGTACCGGGACGCCTCGCAGACGGTCTTCGGCCGAGGCGACGAGAGCGCCCGCGTGGTGCTCGTCGGCGAGCAGCCAGGGGACATGGAAGACCAGAAGGGACTGCCCTTCGTCGGTCCGGCCGGTCGCCTGCTGCGCCGCGCGGTCGACGACGCCGGGCTCGACCCGGGTCACCTCTACCTGACAAATGCGGTAAAGCACTTTCGCTTTGAACAGCGCGGCAAGCGGCGGATCCACCAGACCCCGGACCAGGTGCACATCACCGCCTGCCGCCCGTGGTTGGTCGCCGAGTTCGCCCGGCTGCGTCCGGAGGTCGTGGTGGTGCTCGGCGCGACCGCCGCCAAGGCGCTGCTCGGCCCGTCCTTCCGGGTCACCCGGCAGCGGGGCGAGCTGCTGCCCTGGCCGGAGTCGGCCCAACACCCCGCGGACTTCGAGCAGGTGCCGGTCGACAACGCCGGAAAGCGGGCCGACGCGCCGCAGGCTCGGCTGCTGGCCACCATCCATCCGTCCGCCGTCCTGCGGGCCGACGACCAGGACAAGGCGTACGAGGGCCTGGTCGCCGACCTCACCGTCGTCACCCGCGCCCTGCCCGGCTGACCGGCGACCGCCCCACGCACCCTGCGCGCCGCCGTGACCTGTTCAGATCGTGGACACTTTCCGTTCGCAGCTGACGGAAACTGTCCACGATTGACAGTGCGTCGTCGATCGCGCGGGTGGGTAACGGGGGTCGATGGACGTTGACAACGAGGAGCGTCGCGCCGGTGCGCCCGCTGTGGCCGCCGGGCGTCGCGGGAGATGGAAGCGGTTCTTCGAGCGGGCGCCCGGCTTGCAGCTCATGGCCGTCTACTGGGTGCCGATGACGGTGCTCATCGGGCTGCCGGTGCGCTGGCTGTTCGACCGACAGGAATCACTTGACGAAGCCGTGCTGGGTGCCGCGCTGAACGCCGTCTCGATCGGCCCGGCGCTCTACCTGAGCAGGCGGATGGCGGGCCAGCAGAATGCCCGGCGGGATCCCGAGGGGTACGCGCTGCGCGAGGCGATGCTTACCGGCACCGTGCCGGAGGACGACGCGGTACGGGCCGACCTGCCCGGCTACCTCGCCGGACAGCGACGGGCCACGCGGGCGGCGCTGCTGTCCATCGTGGGTATCTCCGTCGGGCTGATCCTGCTCGCTCTCCTTGCCGCCGACAACGAGGGCTTCGCGGTGATCTTCGGCGTGGTCGCCGCCGTCAGTGTGGCCGTCGCCGCGCGGACCCTGACCCGGATCCGTCGGCTGGCATCCCTGCTGGCCGCGCCCAGCCCAGCGGAAACACCGGGATCGCGTGGGTAGGGCGGCTCAGCGGCCTGCCGTGATCTTGCTGAACACGTCCTTGGCGGCGATCAGACCATCCTGGACCAGATAGAGATCCACCCCGTGCAGCACGGTCCCGCGACGGGGCGTGCTCGAACGGACCGGTTCGGCTGTCGGCAAAACCCACTGCCGCTGGTCGGTGCGGGTGCGCGAGGATGAGTCTTCCCTTCCGACAGGAGCGCCGATGGCGACCGACCTGACCGCGCCGCGTACCGCCGCCCGACCCGACGTCGCGTCGATCCAGCGGCGTACCCTGCGGCTGCTCTTCACCACCCAGATCATCGGCGGGATCGGCGTGACCATCGGCATCGCCGTGGGCGCGCTGCTCGCGGCACGGATCGCCGGGACCGCGGTGGCCGGTGTCGCGCAGAGCGCCGGGGTGGTCGGTGCCGCGCTGCTCGCCGTACCGGTCACCCGGATCATGGCGCGGCACGGGCGCCGGCCGGGTCTGGTGCTGGCGTACGCGGTCGGCGCCGTCGGTGGCCTGCTTGTGGTGCTGGCCGCTGCCACCCGCTGGGTGCCGCTGCTCTTCCTCGGCATGCTGCTCTTCGGCGGGGGCACCGCGGCGAACCTCCAGGCCCGTTACACGGCGGTGGACCTCGCCGAGCCGGCCCGACGGGGGCGGCAGCTCTCCCTGATCGTCTGGGCCACCACCATCGGTGCGGTGGCCGCGCCGAACTTCGCCGCGCTGGCCGACCGCGTCACCACCGGCTGGGGGTTGCCCCCGCTGGCCGGCCCGTTCGCGTTCAGCGCGGCACCGTGCTGGCTGCCGCGCTGAACGCCGTCTCGATCGGCCCGGCGCTCTACCTGAGCAGGCGGATGGCGGGCCAGCAGAATGCCCGGCGGGATCCCGAGGAGTACGACGGCAGCCAGCACGAACGCGGCC
>NZ_QGSY01000020.1 GCF_003857035.1 Micromonospora arida | reverse complement strand
GACCGTGACGAGGTGACCGACCTGGCCCGGTATCGCCGGGCCAGGTCGGTCACCTCGTCACGGTCCGGGTTGAAGACCTCGTGGTACGCGAAGACCGGGTTGCCTTCCACCGTGCCCGGCACGTCGGCCCGCACCCGGTTCGGGTCGGTGTACATGCCGAGCACCTTGCGGCGCACCGTCGCCGCATCGTCGGAGAGCGCGATCGAGTTGCCCCGGCTCTTGCTCATCTTGGCGGCGCCGTCGGTCCCCACCAGGCTCGGTGTGTCCGCCGGGATCAACTCGGGCACCGGGAAGACGGGGCCGTACAGGTGGTTGAACCGCCGCGCGATCTCCCTGGTCACCTCGACGTGCGCGGCGTTGTCCCGGCCGACCGGAACGACCTCCCCCTTGACGCAGAGGATGTCCGCGGCCTGGAGTACCGGATAACCCAGCAGCCCGTACGGCATCTCCTCCTTGCCGGCGTCGCGGGCCATGTCCTTGAGCGAGGGCACGCGTTCCAGCCGGGGCACGGTCACCAGGTTCTGGAGGAGGGTGTTGAGGTCGCCGACCTCGGGGATGGCCGACTGGAGGTAGAAGGTGGCCCGGTCCGGGTCGATGCCGGCGGCGAGGATGTCGGTCACCATCTCGCAGGCGTTGCCGGAGACCTGGTCGATGTCCTCGCGGCGGTTGCGGGTGGTGAGCATGTGCAGGTCGGCGATGATGAAGAAGCTCTCGTAGCGCCGGTGCAGCCGTACCCGGTTGGCGATGCTGCCGACGTAGTGGCCGAGGTGCAGGCGGCCGGTAGGCCGGTCTCCGGTGAGCATTCGTGCGACGGACATGGTGGTGCCTCTCGTATCCGAAGGTGGGTCACGCGTGGGCGCGCGCCGAGCAGGGCTGGCTCAGCCCTGCTCGGTCAGCGGGATCGACTCAGCGAGTCGCCCGCCATCGCGCGCCGGCGCGAAACCGCAGACCACCGGCACGGAGGACGTTCAGAAGTTGCTCACGGCCATCGCCGGAGCTGGTCGGGATCTCGGGCACGGCACCGAGGAAGCGGCCGTCGACCAGGTCGACCGCCTCGGATGCGCAGTTGCCCGTCCGGACCACGGCCTCAGATTACCCGCGGGGTGGCACCGGGAGGGGAAGGTAGCTGTCGGCGTAGTAGGCGCCGACGCGTTCCCGGTACTCGTGGTCGGCCGAATCCGGATCGAACGGTGGGGCGCCCTTGATCTGCTGACGGGTCCGGTCGACGTGCACGACGCGTTCCTGATGATCCACCCGGTCGACCGTCCCGGCCGGCAGCAACACCTTCTGGCCGAAGATCCACGGCCCCGTGTCCACCACCAGGTGCCCGGCGTCCGCCTCGTCGCTCGTCTCGTCGATGGTGCCGATGCGCCCATCGCTCGCCTGCACCTGATAACCCACCAGGTCGACGGGGGTGCCCGGGCCGGGGGCATCCGGGCCGTCGTGCCCATCCTGCTGACCCACCGGAGGGGTGACCGAGGGGGTGGTCTGGGTATACCCGCCGGCCAAGGCGGATGGATCACGCCAGGTCCAGGGGTTGAAGATCGAGGGTTGCATGGGGCACCTCCAGGGACGGTCCTCAGCTGTCCCCCTTCGCAGTGCCCATCGCGCTGACGCCGGAAACAGCCTGCGCTCTGCGCGGCGGTGCTCCTGTCCAGGTGTGGCAGGGCGTTCGGGTCCGCGTCGCCGGCCCGCTGAACAGGTGCGCTGGCATACTCGGCTGCCATGGTGCTGTCGCGAGGGTGGAGTCTCTTCCTGGTCGGGGTCGGCGTCTGGACCTGGGTGATCTGGCCGAGGTTCGCGGTGGCCATCTGGCAGGACCCGCGGTCCTGGGCGTCCGGCACGGTGGCCGACGGCGCAGCCACCAGCTTCCTGTGGGTGCACGCGCTGTTGATCGCCGCGTCCCTGGCAATCGGCACCACCGTCGGCGTCCTCGGCGTCCGGGCCTGGCTCGCCGCCCGGCGGCGGCAGCCGTCCTGATCGCCGCCCGCTCCTGCGGATCAGGCCGATCGGCGCCCGAACCGCTGTCAGCCGCCGAGCCTCGGTTGCTGCCGGACGGGCCTGACCAAGCCCTGGTTCCTGCCGGACGGGCCTGACCTGGGAAAACCGGTCCGGCGCGCGAATGTGACGCGCGCCGCTACCCGTGGATTTGACGATCAAACCCGCAGACGCGTAACTTTCTCTCTGCCAGCGCGGAACGGGGCAAACGGGATGAAAGTCCTGGAGCGCCGAAACGGGATGGCAACCGGGTCAAGCAGGAGTTCGCTTCTGGGAGACGCGGTCCGGGCGGGGCTTGCCGGATCGGCCGCGAGGCGGATTTGGTGCGGCGAAGCCGACCGGGTAAGGTTCACGACCGGCAGGGAACCGGGCGAGACTGCGGGAAACCGCAGCGGCCGGTCTGCTGAATCCGACGACCTGACGCAGCGGTTCGCTGCTGCGTGAGTGCGCCGGCGCTGACCCGTACGAAGCATGACAGACCGGGACACACGGTTTGACACGGCGAAGACGGTGAGGTAACGTAGTAAAAGTGCCCGGCGCGAGAGCGGCGGGGACACGGTACGAAAAGCCCCGGTTGGGGTTCCACTGTGGTGGGGCTTCTGGTCGGTGTGTGGTTGTTCTTTGAGAACTCAACAGGGTGCTTGTAAAGCCAGTGCCAATTATGATTTATACCCCGGACTGGTCAGGCT